>NZ_JBSHHD010000025.1:0-70404 GCF_053618155.1 Agromyces sp. NPDC055658
TCGGTCGACTCGTTCACCTTCTCCAGCTTCGCCGTATCGCCCTTGCGCTCCAGCGTCGCCTCCAACTCCGCGACCCGGTCGAAATGGTTCTCCAAAGCGTTCTTGTTCCGACCCGTGATCATCAACACATCCGTCAACCCCGCCGCCACGGCCTCCTCGACCACGTACTGGATCGCCGGCTTGTCCACCACCGGCAGCATCTCCTTCGGCATCGCCTTCGTCGCCGGCAGGAACCGCGTCCCCAACCCCGCCGCAGGAATGACCGCCTTCGTGATCCGCTTCGTCATCGATCGTGCCTCTCCGTCTGTCGTCGTGTCATGTCGTCGTCTGCGCGTGCCGCCCCCGTCGGCGGCGACGGCAGCGCTCAGGCCGGGCGGAACCCGGTCGTCTCGGGCGGCGGCGCGTGCCGGATCATGAGGTGCCGGGTCACCGAGTAGTCGAGCAGCGGCTCGATCGACATGTCCTTGCCGAAGCCCGACCCCTTGACGCCGCCGTGCGGGGCCTCCGACGCGATCGGCAGGTGGTCGTTCACCCACGTGACGCCCACGTCGAGCGACTGGCTCACCCGCAGCGCGCGGCCGACATCGGTCGTCCAGACCGATGAGGCGAGCCCGTACGCGCTGTCGTTCGCGAGCGCGATGCCGCCTGCCTCGCCGTCGAACGGCAGCACCACGAGCACGGGGCCGAACACCTCGCCCTGCACGATCTCCGACGACTGCGCCGCGCCGACGAGCAGGGTCGGTGCGAAGTACGATCCCGGGCCATCGATCGACCGGCCGCCGACGAGCGCCTCGGCCCCCTCCGCGACGGCGCGCGTCACGAAGCCCTCGACGCGCGAACGGTGCGCCTTCGACACGAGCGGCCCGATGTGGGTCTCGGGGTCCATCGGGTCGCCGGCGACGACGCTCGCGACGGCCTGCCGCAGTGCCGCGACCCCGTCGTCGAAGATCGACCGCTCGAGGTAGACGCGGGTCGCCGCGGTGCAGTCCTGTCCCGAGTTGTACGTCGCCCCCATCGTGACGGCCTGCGCCATCGCGCCGAGGTCGGCGTCCGCGAAGACGATGACGGGCGCCTTGCCGCCGAGCTCGAGATGCACGCGCTTCACGCCGTCGACGGCGCCGCGCATGACGGCCTTGCCGGTCTGGGTCGACCCGGTGACGCTCACCATGTCGACCTCGCGGTGCGTCACGAGCGCCTGCCCGACCTCGGCGTCGCCCGTGACGACGTTGAAGAGGCCTGCGGGCAGTCCGGCCTCGACCGCGAGTTCGGCGAAGCGGAGCGTCGTGCGCGGGGTCGCCGGCGCGGGCTTCACGATCACGGCGTTCCCCGCGGCGAGCGCGGGACCGGCCTTCCAGATCGCCATGATGAGCGGGAAGTTCCACGGTGTGATGCCCGCGACGACGCCGACGGGGCGCCGGGTGAGGATCGACGTGTATCCGTTCGAGAACGACCCCGCCCCGGTGCCGTCGAGCGAGCGCGCCGCCCCGGCGAAGAACCGCAGGTTGTCGATGCCGAACGGCAGCTCGCCGTCGAATGCGGTCGTCCAGGGCTTGCCCGAGTCCTCGACCTCGAGCCGGGCGAGATTCGCCGCGTCATCCTCGAGGGCGTCGGCGAGCCGCAGGAGCGCGAGCGAGCGCTCCCCCGGCGTCTTCGCGGCCCACGCCGGCTGCGCCGCCCGCGCCGCCGCCGCGGCCTCGTCGACGTCGGCGACGCCCGATGAGGTGAACGCGGCGACCTCCTCCTCAGTGGCGGGATTGGTGATCACGGCGTCGCTGCCGGTGCCGGCGCGGTAGTCGCCGATGAAGGTTCCGGTGCTCATGGAGAGCTCCTCTCGTCTCGTTCACCGAGTCCGTCGGAGCGGACCCAGCGGTCGTGCGGCTCGCGTCGACGGGCTCGGCGAGCGGGTGGTCAGGAGTTGAAGCCGAGGCCGAACCGGTCGAGCGTGCGCAGCCACAGGTTGCGTCGGCCCTCGCGGGCGTCGGCCGCGAGGATCGAGCGCCGCGTGAACTGCACGATCGGGTTGCGGAGCGGCTCGGGCGGGATGGGGAACGGACGGCGGCGCACGATGTCGTAGCGCAGGCGCGACGTCGGCTCGCCCGAGAGCAGGTCGAGCGCGACGTCCGCCGAGAATCGCGATGCCCCCACGCCCAGGCCGGTGTGCCCGACCGCATAGGCGACCCGCCCGCCGCGGGCGGTGCCGTACGCCGCCGTGAATCGGGTCGTCGAGTCGATCGGCCCGGCCCACCGATGCGTGAACCGCACGCCGTCCAGCTGCGGGAAGGTCTCGAAGAAGTGGCGCGCGAGCAGTTCGTGCGAGGCGTCGCGCTGCTCGAGCCCCGCGTCGACCCTGCCGCCGAAGTAGTACACGGCGTCCCAGCCTCCGAACAGGATGCGCCCGTCGGCGGTCGGCCGGTAGTAGTGGAACTGGTTGCCCGCGTCGGTGAGCCCCTGCCCCTCGGACCAGCCGATCGCCGCCTGCTGCGCGGCGTCGAGCGGCTCGGTCATGAGCACGTGGTCGTAGAGCGGCATGATGTAGTTGCCGAGCCGCCGGAGCGGCGCCGGGTAGGCCGCGGTCGCGATGACCGCGTCGCGCGCGTCGACGTGCCCGAGCACAGTGCGCACGCGCACGCCCGCGCCCTGCCGGTCGATGCCGGTGACGGCGGATGCCTCGAAGATGCGCACCCCGCGGCGTTCGAGCTCCGCGGCCATGCCCCAGGCGAGCCGCGCGGGGTCGATGAGCACCGTGCCGGTGCGGTCGCGGAGGCCGCCGAGGTACGTCGGCGAGTGCACGTCCGCCTGCACCTCGTCGCGGTCCTGCAGTTCGAGCTCGACCCCGTGCCTGGCACCGAGCTCGTGCGCCTCGCGCAGCCCGTCGAGCTGCCACGGTTCGATCGCGATCGTCGTCTTGCCGGCGCGCCGCAGCCCGCAGTCGATGCCGGCCGCCTCGATCGTCGCGACGAGCTCGGCGAGGTTTCGCTCGCCCTCGTCGTGCAGGGCGCCCACCTGGTCGGGCCAGATCGCGGTGCCGTGGGTGAGCCCGTGCGTGAGCGAGCTCGAGACGAAGCCGCCGTTGCGGCCGGTCGCCCCGTGCGCCACGCGTTCGGCCTCGAGCACGACGACGGATGCCGCGGGGTCGCGCTCGAGCGCCCGCCAGGCGGTCCAGAGGCCGGTGAACCCCGCCCCGATGACGACGAGGTCGGCCTCGTCCTGGCCGGTCAGCGATGTCCGCGGCGACGGGGCGCCGTCGCGCTGCGCGTGGTCGGTCCAGTAGGCGCGGGGCGCTGCGTCGGCGAGCGCCGCCTCGGCCTGCGCCTGCGCCCGTTGCTGCGCTCGCGCCCCGGTGGCGCTCACACCCGTTCCCGGGCGCCGACGCGCTCGATCACGTCGGCGGCGGCCGAGACGCCGTCGCGCGAGCGGATCTCCGCCCCGGCGGCCGCCACGCGCTCGCGCAGGGCCGCGTCGCCCACGAGGGTGCGCACGGCGTCCGCGAGCTCGTCGGGCGTGAAGCGGTACGGGTCGAGCCGGAGGCCGTAGCCCTTCTCGTGGACGCGTTGCGCATTGTCGTACTGGTCCCAGAAGAGCGGCAGCAGCACCATGGGCTTGCCGAAGTGCAGCGCCTCGGTCGTCGTGTTGTTGCCGCCGTGGGTGATGACGAGGTCGACGAGCGGCAGGATCGTGGTCTGCGGCAGGAACTCGGCGCCCCACATGTTGTCGGCGAGCTCGATCTCGTCGTGCAACGGCCCCTTCGAGACGATGACGTTGATCGGCTGGTCGGCGAGCGCCGCGATCACCCGGCGCATGAGCTCGACGTCGGCCGAGCCGAGCGAGCCGAGGCTGAAGTAGACGAGCGGGCGGCTGCCGTCGGTGAACGAGGCGGGCAGTTCGGCGGGTGCCTGCTCGGTCTCGCGCACCGACGAGTCGAGCCGGTGCCAGGTCTCGTCCAGGGGGCGGGCGTCGGTGTAGTCGAGCACCTCGGGGTAGACGTAGAGGTTCGCGTCGCCGCGGTGGATGAACTCGAGCTCGGGCAGGGCGGGTGCCCCCTGCTCCTGCACCCACGCGTCGAACTCCTGCCAGAGCGCGCGGTGCGTGCGGTCGTACTCGGCGCGGAACGCGGGCCAGGCCGCCCGGTCGTCTTCGGCCAGCCCCGAGAAGACGGGCGCGATGTCGTCGCCGGGCACCTCGAGCGGGTTGCACGACACGATGCGAACGAACGGAACGCCCGCGGTGACGAGCGCCGGGAAGGCGAGGACGTTGTCTTCGACGACGACATCGGGCCGCACCCGCTCGATGATCGCCTTCAGCTGCGGCTCGCAGTACTTCGCGCCGTCGACGAGCGCCTGCCAGATCGGGAGCGTGACCGTCTCGAGCTGCTCGGCGGTCGTCTTGCGGAACTCGGGCGACACCTCCCGGATGTAGTCCTTCCAGAACTGGCCGGCATCCTGCTCGACCTCCTCCTCGGGTGCAGGTGCGAGGTCGACGAGATCCTCCTCGAAGCCGAGGGCGGCGAGCTTGCCCTCCCACGAGCGCTCGGCGGCGAACACGACGCGGTGGCCGCGCTGCAGGAGCACGTTTCCGATGCCGATGCAGTTGTTCGTCGGGCCGTAGGCGCTCTCGGGCATGAAGAGGAAGGTGCGGCGCTCGTCTGCCATTGGTGACTCCTTCGTCGATTTATTGAATCGTGATGAAAAGAATTCGAGTTGTCAAGGGTTGCGAGAAATCTGGCCGCATCGACGTATCATTGACCAGCAGTACAGAGAACTCGACGGTGAGGGGAGCCCGAATGGCGCGGCCGAAGCGGCAGGAGGAGCGACGCAGCCAACTCGTCGCGGCGGCCCAGCGCGCGATCGCGGCGCACGGCCCCGACGGGGCGCGACTGAATCGCGTCGCGGAAGAGGCGGGCCTCACGTCGAGCGCGGTGCTGTACTACTACCCCGACATCGACGAGCTGATGTTCGAGGCGAACCGTGCCGGCATGGAGCGCTTCTACGAGGCGCGCGTGCGCATGCTCGAACAACTGCCCGACGACCCGGTGGCACGCCTGCTGGCCCTCGCGAAGTCGGGCCTGCCGAGCGGCCCGGGCGACACCGAGGTGCGGCTGCTCTGCGAGCTCGGCGGGTCGGCCGGCCGCAACCCCCTCATGGCGTCGCTGCTCACGACCCTCTACGACCGCCAGGTCGGCATGTATCAGGTCGTGCTCGAGCAGGGCGCCGCACGCGGCATCTTCGCCCTCGCGCAGCCGTCGCTCGTGATCGCGCGCAACCTCGTCGCCCTCGAGGACGCGTACGGCTATCGCATCATCGCCGGCCACCCCACGATCGACCACGACGGGGCCTACGAGCTCATCGTGGCGAGCGCGCGGCTCGCGACGGGTCATGACCTGACCCCCTCCGCCTCCTCCTGAGGCGTGCCCGCGACGCCGGTCGGTTCCGCCGAGTCATCGGTGCCGTCCTGGTCGTCGACGGTCGCCGCGTCGCGGGAGACCGCGGCCGCCCGCCCGAACCGCACGCCCACCGCGTCGCCGCGGGTGAGCGCGCTCGTGCCGTGCACCGAGGCGATGATCGGCGCCGCGAGGCCCGCGACCTCGATCGAGAGCGTCGACGCCCCGCCGAGGAAGTAGGTGTCGACGACGACGCCCGAGAGCGCGGCCGTCGCCGCATCGGCGGTGAGGTCGACGTCTTCGGGTCGTACGACCGCGGTCGCCGGGGTGCCGTCGGGCAGCGCGTGCGCTGCCACCTCGACGGCGCCGACGCCGGGTACGTCGACCCGCCCCGGGCGAACGACACCGTCGAGCAGGTTCGCCGAGCCGATGAACGACGCGACGAAGCGCGTGGCCGGGTTCGCGTAGAGCTCCTGCGGGGTGGCGAGCTGCTCGAGGCGACCGTCGCGCAGCACGGCGATGCGGTCCGCCATCGACATGGCCTCCTCCTGGTCGTGGGTGACGACGACGAACGTGAGCCCGACCTCGTGCTGCAGCCGCTTGAGCTCGAGCTGCATCGACGCCCGCACCTGCCGGTCGAGTGCCGAGAGCGGCTCGTCGAGGAGCAGCAGCCTCGGGCGCTTGACGATCGCGCGGGCGAGCGCGACGCGCTGGCGCTGGCCGCCCGACAGCTGGCCCGGCCGGCGCCTGGCGAGGTGGCCGAGGCCGACGACGTCCATCACCTCCGCGACGCGCTTCGCGATCTCCACCCGGCCGACCCCCTCGGACTCGAGCCCGTAGGCGACGTTCTTCTCGACCGACATGTGCGGGAACAGCGCGTAGCTCTGGAACATCATGTTCACCGGGCGTCGGTGCGCCGGCATGCGCAGCAGGTCGTCGCCGTCGATCTCGATGCGACCCGCGGCCGGCGTCTCGAAGCCGGCGATCGAGCGCAGCAGCGTCGTCTTGCCGCATCCCGACGGCCCGAGCAGGGCGAAGAACTCGTTGTCGGCGATGTCGAGCGAGATGTCGTGGAGGGCGACGGTGTCGCCGTAGACGGCGCGCACGCCGTCGACGCGGAGGAGGGGTGCGGTGCTCACTTCACGGTTCCTGTCAGTCGGGTCAGTCGTTGCGCCGCGATCACCGTGACGATGCTCACGAGCAGGAGGATGGTGGCGAGGGCGTTGACCTCGGGCGTGACCCCGAAGCGCACCATCGAGTAGATGACGATCGGCAAGGTCGGCTGGGTCGGCGCGGTGGTGAAGAACGCGATCACGAACTCGTCGATCGAGAGCGTGAACGCGAGCAGCGCGCCCGCGACGATGCCCGGGGCGAGCTGCGGCAGTGTCACGCGCATGAAGGTGCGCACGGGACCCGCGCCGAGGTCGCGCGACGCCTCCTCGAGGCTCTGGTCGAGGCTCGCCATGCGGGCGAGCACGATCGCGGTGACGAACGCGGTCGCGAACACGGCGTGCGCGAGGATCGCCGAGTGCAGGCCGAGCGTCAACGACAGCAGCGAGAAGAACGTGAGCAGGCCGATGCCGAGCAGCAGGTCGGGCAGGATGGCGGGCGCGATCGCGAAGGCGCGGATGAGTCCGCCACGCGTGTACTTCTGGATGCCGTACGCGAGCAGCGTGCCGAGCACCGTCGCGATCGCCGTGGCGCCGGCGGCGACGACGAGCGTGTTCGCGAGGCCCTGCATGATCTGCTCGTCGGCGAAGAGCTCGGGGTACCAGCGCAGCGAGAACCCGCGCCAGACGAACAGGTTCTCGGAGTCGTTGAAGCTCATGATCACGACCACGAGGATCGGCAGGTAGAGGAACGCGTAGCCGAGCCACAACGGCACGAGGATGCCTCGGGCCTTGCGCACCGCCCGCGGCGCCGACGCCGGATCGGCCTCGCGCATCGCGGTCGTCGGCGGGTTGCCGGTGTCAGCCACGGCGGCTCCCTTCGGTCAGGCGCCGCGAGACCGCGGACTGCACGAGGATGACGAGCACGAGCATGATCGTGAGCACGAGCGCGAGGGTCGCGCCGAACGGCCAGTCGCGCGCCTCGAAGAACTGGTCGCGTACGAGGTTGCCGACCATGATCGTCTTGCCGCCGCCGATGAGCTCGGGAATCACGAAGTTCGACATGGCCGGCACGAACACGAAGATGCAGCCGGTGAGCGCCCCCGGCAGCGAGAGCGGCAGCGTGACGGTGCGGAAGGTGCGCCACGGGGTGGCGCCGAGGTTCGTCGCCGCCTCGCGGAGCGACGGATCGAGCTGCTGGAGCGACGCGTAGAGCGGCAGCACCATGAGCGGCAGGTACATGTAGAGCAGTCCGACCACGATCGCCTGCGGGGTGTACAGCATCGCGATCGGCTCGTCGACGATGCCGAGCGACTGCAGCCACTGGTTCACCCAGCCCGCATTGTTGAGCAGCAGGATCCACGCGTACGTGCGGATGAGGAAGTTCGTCCAGAACGGCAGCACGATCGCGACGAGCGCGACGGTGCGCCACTTCGGCGAGAGCCCGGCGATGGCGTACGCCATCGGGTAGCCGATGAGGAGCGCCAGGAGGGTCACGACGAGCGCGACGCCGACCGACTGCACGATGACACCGAGGTACAACGGCTCGAAGAGCTTCACCCAGTTGTCGAGCGTGAACTCGAACACGACGCCGCCGAAGCGGCCGCGCTTGAAGAAGCTGTAGAACGCGAGCAGGCCCACCGGGATCGCCATGAAGGCGATCAGGAAGACGAGGCCCGGGGCGAGGAACGGAACCGGGGCGAACCCCCGCCGCGCGCGGGGTGCGCGTACGGCGGGGGCCTCCCGGTCGAGTGTCGACGTCACGGCGTCAGTTGGTCGCCAGCACTTCGGCGTTGAGGTCGACGTACTTCGTCGTGTCCTCGCCGAGGTCGACGATGACCTCCTGCTCGAACAGTTCGTCGACCGAGATGCCGAGCGTCGGGTACTGCTCGACGAGCGCCGGGTCGAGGGCCTCCATCGCGGCCTGGTTCGGCACCTTGTAGAGGATGTTCTCGGCGACCCAGGTCTGCACCTCGGGGTCGAGGATGTAGTTGACGAAGGCCATCGCGGCCTCCTTGTTCTCCGAGCTCTTGAGCACCGTCATGGTGTCGACCCACAGGTCGGCGCCCTCGTCGGGGATCACGAACTCGATGTCGGGGTTCTCGGCGATGCCGTAGTTGCACCAGCCGTCCCAGGCCTCGACCATGGCGGCCTCGCCAGAGACGAGCTTCGAGTAGAACGTCGTGTCGTCGTAGGCGAGGAGGGTCGGCTTGGTCTCGAGCAGCTGCGCCTTCGCCTCGTCGAGCTCGGCGTCGTCGGTCGTGTTGAGCGAGTGACCGGCGGCCTTGAGCGCGGGCATCGCGAGCCAGCGGTCGGTCGAGAGCATCGTGGTCTTGCCCTCGAGCTCGGGCTTCGGGTCGAGCAGGTCGTTCCACGACGTCGGTGCGAAGCCGGTCAGGTCGGGACGGTAGCAGAGGCCCGTCGTGCCCCAGGCGTACGGCTCGGAGTAGACGTTGCCCTCGTCGTAGTCGAGCTCGAGCGCCTCGGGGTAGAGGTTCTCCTCGTTCGGGATGAGCGACTTGTCGAGCTCCTGGAGCAGCCCCTGCTCGCCGAGCGCCTGGGCGTACTGGCCCGAGACGAACGCGACGTCGATGCCGGGGTCGGCGCTCGCGGTGAGCTTGGCGACGATGTCCTCGTTGGTGGTGTGGTTCACGATCGTCGTCTTGACCCCCGTCGCCTGCTCGAACTGCTCGGCGAGGTCTTCGGGGTAGTAGTCGGCCCAGATCGACACCGTGAGCGTCTGCTGGCTGAGGTCGGCGTCGGGGTCGAGCGTCTCGTCGGCGGCACCGCCACCGGAGGAGGCGCACGAGGAGAGGGCGAGGGCGAACGCGAGTGCGCAGCCCGAGGCGGCGACGATTCGACGGGTCGAACGCATGGGGAACCTCCTGCAACAGTGGACAAGGTTGAGCGATTGTTGCATCGGTCATCAAGAAATGGCAATGGCTCCGAGAAAACACTGGAGCGGGCTTTGCCGAATAGTTATAATCCGAATTCAATGAACTCGACGATGAGCGACGGCTCCACCATCAGCGGCGCAGAGCCGGTCGTCGGCGGGCGCACGCTGTCCGTCGGCGACGACGGAGCGCTGCTCGCCGACGGGCGGCACCCCGCTGCCGGCGACGGGCTCGCCCGTGCGCTCGCCGCCGCGGTTCCCGGCTCATCGATCACGGCGGATGCCGCGGAGCGGGCGATCACGGTCGACCAGACGAACGTCTCGGTCATCGTCGACGAGCGCCTCGTCGTGAAGCTCGTCGGCCGCTGGGGCGCCGCCGACCGCGCCGGCGCCCTGCTCGAGCGATTCGCCGAGGCGGGGTCGCGCGACGTCGACCGGCTGGTCGGCCGAGTCGAATGGCGGCATCCCGAGCTCGGCAGGTCGACGATCGCGATCGTCACCGAGTACCTGCCCGGTGCCGAAGACGGCTGGACCTGGGCGGTCGACGACGTCGTCGAGCTGCTCGGCTCGGGCACGGAGCCCGAGTGGCCCGGCCTCCTGGGTGCACGCGTCGCCCGCATCCACGGCGTCCTCGGCGCCTCGGCCGTGACGTCCGGCGACGACGCGCCCGCCGCCCGACTGGTCCGCGCCGAGGACGCGCTCGCCCGTGCGCTCGAGGCCGCCGATCCGGCCGACGGCGAGACCGGAGCGCGCCTGCACAACCGCCGCACCTCGCTCGCCCGAGACATCCGGTCGCTCGGGGGCACCTCGCCCGGGCTCGAGTTCCCGATCCACGGCGACCTGCACGTCGGGCAGGTGCTCGCCTCCCCCGACGGCTCCGGCACCCGGCGCTACACCGTCATCGACTTCGACGGCGACCCGCAGCTCTCGGCCGACGACCGCGAGCGCGCCGACGCGGCCGCGCGCGACGTCGCGCATCTGGTCGTGTCGCTCGACCTCGTCGCCGCGGTCGCCCAGCGCCGCATCGGCTGCGCCGACGACCGCGCCTTCGCGTGGGCGGATCGGGCCCGGTCCGCGTTTCTCGAGGCGTACCGGTCCGAGCTCTCACGCCCCGAGCTCTTCGACGAGGCGCTCCTGCCCGGCTTCTGCGCCGAGCAGCTCGTCGCAGAACTCCACTACGCCGACCGATTCCTGCCCGTCTGGCGCTACGCGCCCGACGCCGCCATCACCCACCGCCATCGATCGACCGATGAACATCCGGAGACCCAGTGGACCCCACCGCCTTCCGCGCCGACCTCGACCTGATCCCGCACTCGCTCGGCGCGCTCGCCGATGCGCTCGACGCCGGGCTCGCGGGCCTCGACGAGGTCGCCGCGCTCGCGCGCGGCGCCGTCGAGCGCGTGCTCGTCGTGGGCATGGGCTCGAGCCGGTACGCCGCCGACGTCGTCGCGCGACGGCACCGCGCGGCCGGCGCGCACGTCGTCGTCGAGCTCGCGAGCACCGAGCTGCTGCCCGCGCCCGCACCCGGCCTCGTCGTCGTCGCCGTGTCGGCGACCGGCGGAAGCGTCGAGGTGCTGCGCGCCGTCGAGCGGTACCGCGGGTCGGGCCGGCTCGTGGCCATCACCAACCGCCCCGGCTCCGCCCTCGGCGAGGCGGCCGACGTCGTCGTACCGCTCGTCGCCGGCACCGAGGCATCCGGCGTCGCCTGTCGCACCTTCCGGGCGACGTTCGCCGTCGTCGACGCGGTGCTCCACGCGCTGCGCCCGGTCGCCGAGCCGGGCCGTGCCGCACGATTCGACGCCGCGGTGCTGCGCCGGGCCGCCGACGCCTCGGCCGACCTGCTCGCGACGAGCTCGAGCTGGCTCGACCCGATGACCCGACTGCTCGCCGGGCCGTCGGGCACCTGGACCCTCGCCCCGGTCGAGCGGCTCTCGAGCGCGCAACAGTCGGCGCTCATGCTGCGGGAGGTGCCGCGGGTGGGCGCGTTCGCCTCGGAGACGGGCGACTGGTCGCACGTCGACGTGTACCTCACGAAGACCCAGGACTATCGGGCGCTCGTGTTCGCCGGCTCGGCCTGGGACGACCAGGCCCTCGAGTGGATGGCGATGCGCGAGTCGCGCTTCGCGTCGGTCGGCCGGGAACTCGCCGGCGCCGAGCTCGTCGTGCGGCATGCGCACGACGACGAGCCCGATGTCGCGACGCTCGCCGAGGTGATCGTCGGCGAGCTCGTCGCGAACCGCCTCTTCGACGGAGAGGGGGTGCGCGAGGGCGCCTGATGCCGCGCGTCGGGTATCCGGCACTCCTGCCGGCCCGGGCATCGAACTTGCTCCATGTTCAGCACCGCTCCACCGATACACCGATACGGAAACAGCGAGGTTCATCATGCAGGCAACTCCCCGCGGCACGACGCCGCTCAGTTCACGGATCGGCGCGATCCTCCGCGCCCACGGCGAAGCCGAACGGCGCGGCATGCCCGTCGACGAGGTGCTCGGCGAGGCCGCTGCGGCCCGCGCCGAGGCATCCGGCTCGAGTTCTTCCGACACCGGACGACCGAAATCGCCGCCCAGCCGGCGCGACGCCCTGAGGGTCGCGGGCATCGCCGGAGCCGGCGCGGCACTCGCACTGGCCTCCTCGCCGATGCCGGCCGCCGCCGGGGCGGCGAAGCCCGCCCCTGCCCCGAGCGTCGGCATCGTCGGCGCCGGGCTCGCCGGTACGCGGGCCGCCCACTGGCTGTGGCGCACGAAGGGCGTCGCATCGACGCTCTTCGAGGGCAGTGCCCGCGCCGGCGGCCGCTGCTACAGCCTGCGCGACCACTTCGACGACGGCATCGTCGTCGAGCACGGCGGCGCGCTCATCAACACCGACCACAACGCCATCCGCAACCTCGCGTCGAGCCTCGGGCTCAGCCTCGACGTCGTCGCGGGCGGCAGCTACATGGGTTGGGTCGACAAGTACCGCATCGACGGCGCCGACTATCCCTACGACGACGCGAACGACGACTGGGGCGAGGTGTACCAGGCGATGAAGGCCGACCTCGCCGCCGCACCCTACTGCCAGACCCACGACGTGCACACGGCGGCCGGGGTCGCCCTCGACGGGATGACGGTCGACGACTGGCTCGCGGCGAAGGTGCCGGGTGGCCTGTCGAGCCGCTTCGCGAAGCTCATGCAGTCGAACGTGATGGCGGAGTACGGCCTCGAGTCGCACGAACAGTCGGCGCTCAACCTCGTCTACCTCCTCGGCTGGAACGCCCAGAACAGCCTCTCGCCGATCAACGGCGCCGACGAGAAGTACGTGGTCCGCGGCGGCAACGACCAGATCGTGTCGCGCATGCTCGCGGAACTGCCCGCCGGCACGGCGCGCTACGGCCACGAGCTCATCGCCGTCAAGCGCAACGCCGACGGCACCGTGCGGCTCAGCTTCAAGGTCGGCAACCAGACCGTCGACAAGACCTTCGACCGCGTCATCCTCGCGCTGCCGTTCACGACGCTGCGCGAGTGCGACCTCAGCCAGTCGGGCTTCTCGTCGCTCACCCGGCGGGCGATCGACGAGCTCGGGCTCGGCGCGAACGCCAAGGTGCACGTGCAGGTCTCGCACCGGCCGTGGGTCGAGCAGGGCTACGGCGGGGCGGCGTACACGAATCCGTCGGGGTTCCAGTGCGGCTGGGACGACACGGCATCGCACCCGCTGCCGGTCGGCGTCTACAACTTCTTCCCCTCGGGCGACCAGGTGAAGGCGTGGTCGGGCCAGCCCTTCGGCGTCGCCCCGGCGGCGCAGGTGCAGGGGCTGCTCGCGCAGCTCGAGCCGATCTTCCCGGGCGTCACGGCGGCGTACACGGGCAAGAGCTACCGCGACTTCTGGTGGGCGAACCGCTGGTCGCACGGCGCCTACACCTGCCAGCGGCCGGGCCAGTACACGCAGCTGTTCGGCGTGGGCTCGACCCCCGAGGGCAACGTGCACTTCGCGGGCGAGCATACGAGCGTCGAGTACTACGGCTTCCTCAACGGGGCGGTCGAGTCGGGCGAACGGGCGGCGAAGGCGGTCGCGCTCTCGTGAGCTGACGTCGCGCCCGCGGGGCGGGGCGTTCGAGCTCTCGGATGCCTCCGCTTCGCGGGCGGACCCCTGGGTCGCAGCGAGCCGGCCCCGGGGCATCCCCGGGTTCGGACATGGCGGGTCGCTACTGCTGGGCCGCGCGATACCGCTCGACGGCGTTGAGCCCGCCGGCGATCGCCCCGAAGAGCACCGCAGCGATCGGCCAGACGATCCACGAGATGCCCCAGGCGTGACCGATGAAGCTCCAGCCGAGGAACACCGCGACGACCAACGGCCAGTAGAAGGCGCCGATCACCCCGACGATGCTGCGGTCGCCGTCGCTCGCCCGGCGACCGGCCGAGCCGCCGCCCGAGAGGGTCTCGGCGACCGAAGCGGCCCAGTTCGCCGGGAGGAAGATCAGGAGCCCGACCGCGACGATGACGAGCATCGCCGCGACCGCGACGCCGATCCAGGCGTTGGACACCGACGGGGGCGCGAGCAGGCTCACGCCGAGCACCGGGGTGACGGCCAGGATCCACAGCGCGACGGCGACCTGCAGGGCCGTCGACCGCCTCGGCGCCGCCTCCGCGGCGAGCTGCTCCGCCCACCGGTCGACTCCGGGCGAACGGGTGAACTCGCCCGTGGCGAGTCGGTGGTACGGCGCCAGCTCGCCGGCGCGGCGCACGACCATGAGCACCGCCACGAGCACGACCACGAGCAGGCAGGCGAGGCCGAGCATGGCCGCGGCGTCCTGGCCGACCCCGATCACGCCGCCCGCGCCCAGGGTCGCCAGTGCGATGAGCGGCGCGGGCGAGACGACGAACATCGCGATCGCGAGCGCCAGGCGCGGCTCGCTGCGGCGGCGGGCCTCGGCGTACCGCTCGGCCTCTTCTTGGGTGACCGGTGCCGGCGCGGGCACCTTGCGGACGGCCGGCGCACCCGGTGCGGACGATGCGACCGGCGCTCCGCCCGTGCCTTCGAGGCCGCTTCCGGACGGTGCGACCTCCGCGCTGATGCCGAGCACGGGCGCCAGTTCGTCGAGATTGCCGAACTCGGTGATGACGCGCCCGACGGCCTCGTTCTCGGACATGCCCTGGGCGAGATAGCCGTGATAGGCGTCTTCCATCATCGCGTGGAGCTCGGCCTTCGCCTCGAGCAGCCGCGTCGTCTTCGGGTAGGCGCCGAACATCGTCTCGAGATAGGCGGTGATGACGTTCATGCTTCGACCCCTTCGATGAATCGATCGACGACGGACTTCGTGTCGCGCCACTCGGCGACCTTCGACTCGAGGTAGGCGAGCCCGTCGGCGGTGATCTGGTAGTAGGTGCGCGGCTTGCCCGACTCCGAGGCGCCGGCGTACGAGGTGACGAGGCTCGCCCCCTCGAGGCGCTTCATCGCCGAGTACAGGGTGGTCTGCTTGATCGAGTACTCCGCGCCGGTCACCGCGTGGATCTGCTGCGCGAGCTCGTAGGCGTACGAGGGACGCTGTCGCAGCAGCGACAGCAGCATCAGATCGACGTAACCGCGAATCGCGTCGGCGCTGATCATGACGACCTCCACTCCGCACACCCCGTTGATATTGCCCTCAACGTACTATGCGTGACGTAGTACGTCAAGCATTCCGGCCGGGGCGGGGAAGGTCGCGCCGGCGGAGCCACGGCTGGCACCACGAGGCGGCGTTCGAGAGCAGCGCCACCATGCCCATGGCGAAGATCACCGGCGCGGGTCCCCACTGTTCGGCGAGCACGCCGGCGAGGACGCCCGCGATCGGCATGCCCGCGAAGTTCACGAGCTGGGCACTCGTGCTCTGCCGCGCCAGCATGTGCTCGGGCACGTACGACTGGATCCAGGTGCGTCGCAGCACGTTCGCGGCGACGATGCCCGCCACCGCCAGCGCATCGGCGACGACGACGATCCACAGCACCGGACCGGGCTGGGCGAGGGCGAGCAGCGGCAGCATCAGCCCCGCGCCGGTCAGCATGATGCTGATGCCGCGCGCGTCGCCGAGCACACGGCCGAGCCACGGCGCCGCGAGCGCCCCGACGACGCCGCCGATCGAGGTGATCGCGAACACGGCGCCGATCATCGCGGCGTCGAGTCGCAGGTCGCGGCTCAGCCACAGCACGAGGATCGCCTGCTGGCCGATCAGGCCGAAGTTCGCCACGGCGCCCTGCACGACGAAGAATCGCACCATCCGGTCGCCGAACACGAGCCTGAGCCCCGCACGCACCGATGCCCAGAGCGGCTCGCGCTCGACTCGTCTCGCGACCGGGTGGGGTCGCATCGCCACGAGGCAGACGAGCGAGACCGCAAGTCCGATCGCCTCGCCGAGCAGTCCCTTCACCGGCCCGATGAGCTGCCCGACGAGACCGCCGATCCCCGGACCGACGGTGTTCGCGGCGTTCTCCGTGCCGAACAGGAGGCTGTTGGCGAGCGCCCGATCGGGTTCCGGCACGATCCGCACGAGCAGCTTCGTGTAGGCGGAGCGGAACGCGATCGTCGCGGTGCCGACGACGAGCGCGACGATCACGAGCTGCCAGAGGCTCAGCACGCCGAGCATCGCGGCGACCGGAACGAAGGCGTACGCCGCCATCGAGATCGCGTTCGCGCCGATCATCACGGCGCGCGGCGAACGACCGTCGACCCAGGCGCCGATCGGCAGGCCCACGACGAGCCACGGCAGCCACGTCGCCGCTGCGATCACGCCCATCCACGTCGCCGAGGCGTCGAGCAGGTCGACCGCGATGAGCGGCAGCAGCACGCTCGTCATCCCGGCGCCGGTGACCGACGCCGCCTCGCCCGTCCACATCAGCAGGAAGTCGCGATTGCGCCAGACTCCCCCGCCGCGCCGGCCGTTCGCCGCCGGGACGGCGACGACGTCCTGCGGTGCCTCGGTGCCGCCTGCGACCGGGCGCTCGACGCTCGGCGCCTGCTCGACGCTCGGCGCCTGCTCGACGCTCGGCGCCTGCTCGACGCTCATGGGTGGTTCGGGAATGCGCGCGCCCACACGAGCACGGCCTCCCGCCCTTCGCGCTCGCGCCCGGCGAACGAGCGCAGCACGGCCTCGAGCGCCTCGCCGAGCTCGGTCGCCTCGTCGGCCGTGAGCCACAGCCGCGACTGGTGCGCGAACGCGACCTCGGCCCATTCGGGCCGATCATCGCGCTCGGCGAGCCACTGGCGGGCCTGGGCATGCTGCTGCTCGAGCATCTGCTCTTCGATCGCATCGGCGACGACGCGCGCCGCGGGATCGGTGAACGCCGTCGACGACCAGCGGATGCCGCGCTGGGCACGTTGCCACCAGTGCTCGCGAGCGTCGCGCGCGAGCTCGGGCGCCTCGACGATGAGGCCGGCTCGCGCGAGGATGCCGAGGTGGTGGCTGGCACTCCCGATCGCGACGCCGGCCTTCTCGGCGAGCATCGAGACCGTCGCCGGACCGTCGACCGAGAGCAGGTCGTACAGACGGTTGCGCAGGGGGTGCGTGAACGCCTTCAGCACATCGACGTCGACGACGTCGCGGATGCCGTCGGGCTCCTGGATGGGTTCCATGCCCTTCACGATAGATGCACAAGTGTATTTGTACAAGTCTTCTTGTGCATCTTTTCGAGCACGACCGACGCTCACCCGACACCCCGGTCAGGATTCGTCGAGCGGTGTCAGGCAGACCACCTCGAGCTTGAAGCCGTGCGGCTCGAGGAAGTACGTCGCGTAGTGGTCGGGGCGGGGGCCTGCACCGCGGATGTGATGGACCGGCCGACGACGTTCTGTCCACCCCGAAACGACTGGACAAACTGGGCTCCGCACCTCGCTCGCCTTCAGTGTGCTTCATCCTCGAATGAGAGAAATCGCCGCTGTGGATCCCAGCCAGCAGGGTTCAAACAGCTTCGGCGACAGTTGCACCACGGTCAGTCCCGAACCGAACCACTCCCCGGCCGGAGCATACTCGACACCAACGGCCCGATGGGGAAACAGTCCCCCCAGTCTCGCCCCCAGGATTCGACCAATAGCCCTATGGGACGCGCGTGTCACTCGGATGTCATTCGCGTCCTGCAACCTGGCGCGACCGGCATGCGAGCCAGCCGAACATCGCAGCTCCCCCGAAGATCGCTACGAAGTTCGAGAGCCACGCAAATTCGCCAAGCTCCGAGAGCGGACCGATTCGGACGAGCGCCGAGAGAACCAACCCAACGATCGCGGCAAGGGCTCCGCCGAGGCAGGCCACAGTCGACGCGCGCAACCCGCTACGCCGACCGAGCATCTCCACCCCGAGGCCGGCGCCGAAGGAGGCGAGCGCGAGCGTCGCACCTAAGGGCAGTGCGACCAGGAGACCAAACGCCCAATACGCCACTGCGATGAGGCCGTCGCGAGTGCTGGAGGCGACGAACAGAAGATCCAAGGCCGCCCCGGTCGCACAGCCAAGAAGAAGTGCGAGCCACATCCCTACCCACGTCGTCCTAAGCGCATGCTTATTCATTTACGGCTCGGTTCAGATCCGACGCCTGGCTCGCCCAAACCCATTTCGCGATGCCCTGCTCCACGCCTCGCGTAACAAGCATGTTCGTTCCAATCGCGTCAGCGGATTGATGAAGGTAGATTCCGGCGTCCCGCTCGAAAGTACTAAATTCAATGGTCGATCCAGGGGCGTCGAAATAGTCGTCCGAGACGTCCGTGAACCGGACACTTGTCGTAGTCGTTTCAACGCTGACGTCTCCGGTTCCCTCAAGAGGGTTGGCGTCAACCAGAGTGCAGGTCGTGTTGTTCTTGAATGAGTCGCACCCACTAATAGCGAACGGGAAGATGTCCTCAGGGCGCTCTTGGAGCACCCACATCACAGACTCCTTTGTGTATCCGTCAGCGGTGTTCGCAACCAGCTACTCGTAGTCATACGAGTAGCTCGACTGTTGCCACCAATCGCGATCGGCCTTGATCGATTCGCGTTCGCCTTCATCCAGTCGCGATGTTTCGGACGCGACGTTCATGCGCGGCTCCGACACCTTTCCCAGCGAATCCCAATGAGCAGCCACAATCGCATTGGCAGAAGAGCTGCTGTTCGACTTGCGATTCGTCTCCTTCGTATGTGGGTTGTACGTGCTGTAGTCGGTCCAACCCTGCATGAGCAGCCCCGAAGCGTCCGCGTACGTGAGGGGGTTGTTGCCCGAGTAAGCGTATCCGTTCCACTGCTGCGGATTGAGCAGGTCTAGAACCGGGTCGACGCTAATGAATCCACCGGCGGCCTCGTCGTAATACCTGGCTCCAAGCAGGGTGAGCCCACTGTTGGTGTCGCGGTTCTTTCCGAGGAACTGGATGCCACCGGGCACCGTGCTTGCGGTGGAGATGCCGCGGGTGGCGCCGAATGGATCGGTGTACAGCCGCTTGACCGGGGTCTTGGCCGGGTTGCCGCCGTTCGGGATCGCCGCGACTGGGGTGCCGTGGTGGTCCGTCATGAGTGAGGTGACCGCGTTGAGCCGCGCCCGGTGCGGACCGCGACGGTCTTACCTGCGAACTGGTAGTAGCGGGTGGCTTTCACGTCGCCAGTCGGGGTGATCAGGATTTCCTGCCCGCCGGCGTACACGGTGGTGCCCGTCCTGTCTTCACGGACGAGCCTGTTGCCGTCCGCGTCGTAGATGTTCTTCGCCGTGCCGGCCGCGGTGAGCTCACCCTCCGCATCCCAGCTATAGGTCGTCGCAGTGCCACCGGTCGGGGATTTGGTCGTGCGGTTGCCTGCGCTGTCGTATGTGAACGTCGTGGGAGCGCTACCAGTGGTTGAGACGAGTTGGTGTGGGCCGGCCGCACCGGTGCCGTACCTGCTCGTGGTGGTCGCCACTACACCGGCGGCGGAGTGGGTGGTCAGCTTGATGCGGTTGCCGAGGAGGTCGTACTCGTAGTCGTTCCAGTACGGTGCTCGTCGAATCCGGGCGGCGTGCGTTGATTGCGCGAGCACAAGATCCGCGGAAATCCGGGCCACAGAAGCGATTGGAGCTGGCGCCACGCAACCATCCCGCATGCGCCTAGCGGGAAAGTGACAGGCAAGCCACAAGTCCACAGAAACACGAAAACCCCCGCCTGAGCGGGGGTTTTTCGAAGCTGGGGTACCTGGACTCGAACCAAGAACAACTGAACCAGAATCAGCCGTGTTGCCAATTACACCATACCCCAATGGCCCGAAACCGAGGTTCTCGGGCCGAGAGTCAACTGTAGCCTACCCGCCCGCCGCAGCCAAACTGAGCCGGTCTCACCCGATCGTGCCGGGTTCCGAGGGTGCAGCTCCGCAATCCGTGCCGCGAAAGCGGTGAAGATCGCGGGAGAGCACCCCCGGAACTCGTGGTCTCGATACGCGCTTCGCGCTGCTCGACCGACGAATACGAGCGTCAGCCGACGAGCGCCGCCAGGCGGTCGATGCGCGCGAGCGAGTCGACCTTGCCGAGGATCTGCATCGACTCGAACAGCGGCGGCGAGACGCGGCGGCCCGAGACGGCGGTGCGCACGGGGCCGAAGGCCACGCGGGGCTTCAGCCCGAGACCGTCGATGAGGGCGGCGCGCAGCGCCTCCTCGATCTCGGCGGTGTTCCAGGCCGAGGCGGGCAGCGCGTCGAGGGCGTCGCGGGCAGCCGAGAGCACGGCGGAAGCGTCGGCCGGCAGGCCGCCGACGGCGGCCTCGTCGTACTCGAGCCCCGAGGCATCCGTGAACAGGAAGCCGAGCATGCCGGGCGCCTCGCCCAGCAGGGCGATGCGCTCCTGCACGAGCGGGGCCGCCTCGGCGAGCACCGACTCCTCGGCCGCCGAGATCGGCGTCGAGGCGACGCCCGCGGCCTGCAGGTACGGCACGGTGCGGGCTGCGAAGTCGTCGGCCGAGAGCTGGCGGATGTGGTCGCCGTTGATCGCCTCGGCCTTCTTGAGGTCGAAGCGCGCGGGGTTCGGGTTGACGTTCTCGACGTCGAACGCGGCGACGAGCTCGTCGCGGCTGAACACGTCTCGGTCGGCCGAGAAGCCCCAGCCGAGCAGCGCCAGGTAGTTCAGCAGCCCCTCGGGGATGAACCCGCGGTCGCGGTGGTGGAACAGGTTCGACTCGGGGTCGCGCTTCGAGAGCTTCTTGTTGCCCTCGCCCATGACGTAGGGCAGGTGGCCGAACCGCGGGATGAACGTCGTCACGCCGATGTCGATGAGCGCGCGGTAGAGCGCGATCTGGCGCGGCGTCGACGAGAGCAGGTCTTCGCCGCGCAGCACGTGCGTGATGCCCATGAGCGCGTCGTCGACGGGGTTCACGAGCGTGTAGAGCGGGGCGCCGTTGGGGCGCACGAGCACGAAGTCGGTGGTCGAACCCGCCGGGAAGTCGATGCGTCCGCGCACGAGGTCGTCGAAGCCGAGCTCGACCTCGGGCACCCGCAGGCGCAGCGCGGGCTGTCGCCCCTCGGCTCGGAACGCGGCCCGCTGCTGCTCCGTCAGGTCGCGGTCGAAGTTGTCGTAGCCGAACTGCTTCGGCCGGCCGGCGGCCTCGTTGCGGGCGTCGATCTCTTCGGCGGTCGAGAACGACTCGTAGAGATGGCCGGCCGCCTTCAGCTTCTCGATGATGCCGGCGTAGATGTCGCCTCGCATCGACTGGCGGTACGGCTCGTGTGGGCCGCCGACACCGACGCCCTCGTCCCACGAGAGGCCGAGCCAGGTCAGCGCGTCGAGGATCTGCTCGTAGCTCTCCTCGCTGTCGCGCGCGGCGTCGGTGTCTTCGATGCGGAACACGAACGTGCCGCCGGTGTGCCGCGCGTACGCCCAGTTGAAGAGGGCGGTGCGCACGAGACCCACGTGCGGGGTTCCGGTCGGTGAAGGGCAGAAGCGCACACGGATGTCGCTGCCGGTGGCCTGGGTGACGGGGTGAGCTGAATCGGACATCGGCTCAATGGTACCGACGCGGGCGGTGGGTTCGCGGTGCCGGGGTGGCGCGCTCAGCCCTCGTGACCCGCCAGCGCGGCCAGCGCCGACAGCGCCGCCGCGACGGCGGGCACCCGGTCGGCGCCCTTGGCGGTCACCAGATGCAGCGACCGCACGTCGGCGCGGGCCGTCGGCCGCGTGACGACCCCCGGATGCCTCGGCGACGCGGCGAGCGCGAGCGCCGGCAGCAGCGCGACGCCGAGCCCCTGCGCGACCATGCCCTCGACGGCGACGAAGTTGTCGGTCTCGAACGCGATGCGCGGCGTGAACCCGGCGGCGCCGGCGAGTTCGAGCAGGTGGCCGCGGCACCGCGGGCAGCCCGCGATCCACGGCTCCTCCCCCAGCTCGGCCAGATCGATCGTCTCGGATGCCGCGGCCGCATGCCCCGTGGGCAGCACGAGCCGCATCGGCTCGTCGCCGTAGCTGCGCACGTCGAGACCGCGCGCGCTCGCCCGGTGCGGGTCGTCGCGGTCGCCCGGGTAGCTGAAGGTGATCGCCACGTCGGCCCGGTCGCCGCGCACGGCGGCGACGGCCTCGGGGGGCTCCGCCTCGACGTAGGTCACCGTGACGCCGGGATGCTCGGCCGCGAGGGCGGCGATGAGTCGGGGCACGAGCGTGGCCGACGCCGACGGGAACGCGACGAGGCGCACCCGTCCTGCGCGGAGTCCCCGGAGTTCGGCGAGCTCGCCCGCGGCCGCTTCGAGCGCGGTCGCGACGGCGTTCGCGTGGCGGGCGAGCACCCGGCCCGATTGGGTGAGG
This sequence comes from Agromyces sp. NPDC055658, assembly GCF_053618155.1. Lineage (NCBI taxonomy): Bacteria > Bacillati > Actinomycetota > Actinomycetes > Micrococcales > Microbacteriaceae > Agromyces > Agromyces sp. NPDC055658. The sequence continues at coordinate 22,090 of NZ_JBSHHD010000025.1, forward strand.
CGGATGCCTCGGCCCACGCGTTCGACGAGGGCGATGCCGGTGCGCTCCTCGAAGCGGCGCAGCTGCTGGCTCACGGCGGGCTGGCTGTAGCCGAGCGCCTCAGCTGCGGCCGTGAGCGAGCCGTGCTCGGCGATGCGTCGCACGACCCGCACGGTCTGCAGGTCGAGGGCTGCGGCGAGGGCTTCGATCGAGGCGTCCGACATGCCGTAATCATAATCGGACGTTATGCATATCATCGCTCACTGGGCCTTGTCGAATGATTCTCGGACGTCGAGGCTGGAGGCATGCTCGAACTCGGAGACCGCTTCGCCGCCGGCCGCGGCTATCTGGCCGCCTGCACGCTGGGACTTCCCGCCGATGTGACCCGCGACGCCGTGCGCCGCGACCTGGAGCGGTGGGCGACCGGCACCGCGAGCGCCGCCGACTACTCGGCGACTCTCGAGCGGGCGCGCGGTCACGCTGCCGCGCTGCTCGGCACCGCGGCCGAGCGCGTGGCGACCGGCTCGCAGGTCTCGGTGTTCGCCGGGCTCGCCGCCGCGTCGGCGCCGGCCGGTGCCGAGATCCTCTGCGTCGACGGCGACTTCTCGTCGGTCGTCGCACCGTTCCTCGCCCGGGGCGACCTCCGAGTGCGCCACGTGCCGCTCGACGCCCTCGCGGACGCGATCTCGACGTCGACCTGGCTCGTCTCCTACTCGCTCGTGCAGTCGGCGACCGGGGAGGTCGCCGACGAGGCATCCATCGCCGCTGCCGCCCGGGCGGCCGGCGCGCTGACGCTCGTCGACACGACCCAGGCGACCGGCTGGATGCCGACCGACGAGGTCGCCGGCGACCTCGTCGTCTGCCACGCGTACAAGTGGCTCGGCGCACCGCGCGGTGCGGCCTTCGCGGCGTTCTCCGACCGCGCGGTCGCCGAATTCACCCCGCACACCGCGGGATGGTACTCGGGTGCCGACCCGTGGGCATCGTGCTACGGGCCCGAGCTGCACCTCGCCGAGGGCGCGCGCCGGTTCGAGGTCTCCCCCGCGTGGCATGCCTGGGCCGGCGCCGAGGCGGCGCTCGGGTTCGCCGCGTCGCTCGACCTGCGGGCGGTGCGGCGCCACGATGTCGGGCTCGCGAACGCGTTCCGCGAGCGGCTCGGGCTCGAGGCATCCGACTCGGCCATCGTGACCTGGCCCGACGAGACCGGGTGCGACCTCGCCGCGCTGACCGCGGCCGGGCTCGTCGCGTCGGGGCGCGCAGGTCGGGCGCGGGTCGCGTTCCACCTCTGGAACGACGAAGAGGATGTCGCCCTCGCCGCCGACGCGGTCACCGGCTCACGCAGCCCGCTCGGCGTCGGCTGAGCCGTTCGGCATCGGCGCCCGAGCCGTCGGGTGCATCGATCATGCCCGCCGCCTCGAGGCGTTCGCGCGTGGTGATGGTCTTGTGCATCGAGCCCGATCCGCCCTCGAGGCGTCGCCGGATCGATGCGGCGATCCGCTGCGCCTGCGTCTTCGCCCGTCCGGCGGTGGGGCCGGCGAAACGGGCATCGACCTCGGCGTTCCACAGCTCGAGCCAGCGATCGAACTCGGGTGCGCCGAGCGTCGCCTTCGCGTGCACCGCGACGTGCAGCGCGAGCGCGTTGCGGCGGTAGGCACCGGTGTCGAACAGCACCGTCTCCCAGAAGTCGCACATGATCGGCAGGTGGTGGTCGAGGTCCATGTGCGCGACGTCGGTGAAGATGGGGCCGATGAGCGGGTCCGCGAACGCACGACGGTAGAACGCCCCGATCAGCGCGGCGAGATCGTCGCGGTCGCGGATGTCTCGCCGCTCCCCGCTCGCCGCACCCATGCCCCGACTCGCCTACTGCGCGGCGCGCACCGGGTTCGAGAGGCTGCCGAGCCCTGAGATCGTGACTTCGACCGTGTCGCCGTCGACGATCGGGCCGACGCCCGCGGGCGTGCCCGTGAGGATGACGTCGCCCGGCAGCAGCGTGAACACGCTCGAGGCGTACGCGACGATCGCGGGCACCGAGTGCACGAGGTCGGCCAGTCGCCCGTCCTGGCGGCGTTCGCCGTTGACGCTGGTCTCGATCGTGCCGGCCGCGAAGTCGACGTCGGTGTCGATGACCGGGCCGAGCGGGCAGAACGAGTCGAAGCCCTTCGCGCGGGTCCACTGGCCGTCGCGGCGCTGCAGGTCGCGGGCCGTCACGTCGTTCGCGATGGTGTAGCCGAAGATCACCTGGTCGGCGTCGGCTTCGCTCACGTTCTTCGCGATGCGCCCGATGACGACCGCGAGCTCGCCCTCGTGCTCGACCTGCTCGCTCTGCCTCGGCAGCACGATCGCGTCGCCGGGGCCGATCACCGAGGTGTTCGGCTTCAGGAAGAGCAGCGGCTCGGCGGGCGCCTCGCCACCCATCTCGGCCGCGTGGTCGCGGTAGTTCTTGCCGACCGCGATGACCTTCGACCGCGGGATCACGGGCGCCAGCAGCTTCGCCTCGGTCAGCGGAACCCGCTCGCCCGTCGGCTCGTAGCCGGCGAACATCGGGTCGGCCTTCAACACGACGAGCTCGTGCTCCTCTTCGTCGACGACGCCGAACGAGATGGTCTCACCGTGGCTGAACCGCGCGATCTTCATGACGTCAAGCCTATCGGCGCGGTCTTCGCCCGCCGAGTCGCCGAACAGTGCTGCTCATGACGCGAAGAAGAGCATGCTTCGGCGACTCGATGAGCGTGCCGACCACCGGGCACGCCGGCGGGGCGACGCAGCGGCCCGACCGGCTCAGCCGTCGGGGATCAGCCGCTTGCCGAGGCTCACCGCGTCGTCGATCACGTAGCCGAGCCGCTCGTAGAAGGCGATCACCTCGGTGTTCGACGTGCGCACCTGCAGGTTGAGCTTGGGGCAGCCGCGCTCGATGAGCCGGCGCTCGGCCTCGTCCATGAGCGCTCGCCCGAGTCCCGTGCCGCGGGCCGGGTCGGCGACCGCGAGGTAGTTGACCCACCCGCGGTGCCCCTCGTAGCCGACCATCGCCGTGCCGACCACGCGGCCGGCGGCGGGATCGCCGGCCACCGCGACCAGGAACAGCTCGGGCTGCACCGAGAGCTTGCGCTCGACGTCGAGGTAGGGGTCGTTCCACGGCTTCACGAGACCCGCTGCGCGCCAGAGCGCGACCACCGCCTCGGTGTCGCCGACGGCGAACGACCGGATCGCGATCGATCCGGCCGTCACCGTCTCATCCGCAGGCGCCGACGAGGAGGAGGAGGAGGAGGCCGCCTCGGTCACGCGTCGAGCCGCACCATCCAGCCGTGACGGTCTTCGACGCGGCCGTACTGGATGCCCGTGAGCTCGTCGCGCAGCGACATCGCGAGCTCCGTCGCGGCGTCGCCCTCGTGCACGATCTCGAAGTCGTCCGCGAGCAGCTTGCCGATCGGCACGACGACCGCGGCGGTGCCGCACGCGAACGCGCCGATGATCTCGCCCGACTCGGCCCCCCGGCGCCACTCGTCGATCGAGATCTTGCGCTCTTCGACCTCGATGCCGCGGTCGCGCGCGAGCTGCAGGATCGAGTCGCGCGTGATGCCCTCGAGGATCGAGTCGGACTCGGGGGTCAGCAGCCGGCCGTCGCGCGTGACGAGCACGACGTTCATGCCGCCGAGCTCTTCCAGGTTGCGCTCGTCGTCGAGGAAGAGCACCTGCTGGCAGCCCTTCTCGTACGCCTCGGCCTGCGGCAGCAGGCTCGACGCGTAGTTGCCGCCGGTCTTGGCGGCACCGGTGCCGCCCTTGCCGGCGCGGGCGTAGTTCGTCGAGAGCCAGATGTTCACGGGCTGCACGCCGCCGGGGAAGTACGCCCCGGCCGGGCTCGCGATGAGGTAGTACGCGACCTTCTTCGCGGGACGGACGCCGAGGAACGCCTCTTTCGCGAACATGAACGGACGCAGGTACAGGCTCGTCTCGTCGGCAGAGGGCACCCACGCTCCGTCGACCGAGATGATCTGGGCGAGCGAGTCGAGGAAGATCGACTCGGGCAGCTCGGGCAGCGCGAGGCGGCGGGCCGAGCGCTGCATGCGCGCGGCGTTCGCCTGCGGGCGGAAGGTCTGGATCGAGCCGTCGGCGTGACGGTAGGCCTTGAGGCCCTCGAAGATCTCCTGCGCGTAGTGCAGCACGGCGGCCGCGGGGTCGAGCTGGATGGGACCGTACGGCGAGACGCGCGGCCGATGCCAGCCGCCCTTCTCGCTCCAGCACACGTCGACCATGTGATCGGTGAAGTGCTGGCCGAAGCCCGGAGCGGCGAGGATCGCCTCGCGCTCGGCGTCGGACTTCGCCTCGGGGTTGCGGATGGTCTGCCAGATGAGCCCGGCGGCGGTCGGGGCCTGGAGCGGAAGGTCGATGGTCATGGCGCCCTCTCTCAGAGATGCGGATATGGGATGCGGTTGCTACGAATTCGCGGGCACCGTCGCCGCGATGCGGGCGGCGATGCGGTCGCCGACCTCGCTGGTCGACCGTGCGGCGTCGCCGCGCTCGGCGACGTCGTCGGCGATCGCCCGTTCGACGCGGGTCGCGGCATCCGTCTCGCCCAGGTGGCGGAGCAGGAGCGCGACCGAGCCGATCGCGGCGGTCGGGTCGGCGATGCCCTTCCCGGCGATGTCGGGAGCCGAACCGTGAACCGGCTCGAACATGCTCGGGAACGTGCCGTCGGGGTTGATGTTGCCCGAGGCTGCGAGTCCGATGCCGCCGCTGATTGCGCCGGCCAGATCGGTGAGGATGTCGCCGAAGAGGTTGTCCGTGACGATGACATCGAATCTAGCAGGATCGGTGACGAGGAAGATCGTCGCCGCGTCGACGTGCAGGTAGTCGACCGCGACATCGGGGAACTCGGCGGCGACGGCGTCGACCGTGCGCTTCCACAGCGACCCCGCGAAGACGAGCACGTTCGTCTTGTGCACGAGCGTGAGCTTGTTGCGGCGGCGGGATGCCTCGGCGAACGCGTAGCGGACGACGCGCTCGACCCCGTACGCGGTGTTGACCGAGACCTCGTTCGCGACCTCCGCGGGCGTGCCGACGCGGATCGCCCCGCCGTTGCCGACGTACGGGCCCTCGGTGCCCTCGCGCACGACGACGAAGTCGACGTCGCCGGGATTCGCGAGCGGGCTCACGACCCCCGGGTAGAGCACGCTCGGGCGCAGGTTCACGTAGTGGTCGAGCTCGAAGCGGAGCTTCAGCAGCAGGCCGCGCTCGATGTTGGCGCCGGCCAGCCGCGGGTCGCCCGGCACCCCGCCGACCGCGCCGAGCAGGATCGCGTCGTGCGCCTTGATGGCGTCGAGGTCGGCGTCGGTCAGCACGTCGCCCGTCTCGAGGTAGCGCGCGGCACCGAGCGAGAACGGCGTCTGCTCGAATGCGAGGTCGCCCCCGGCCGTCGCAGCGTCGAGCACCTTGAGCGCCTCGGCGACGACCTCGGGGCCGATGCCGTCTCCGGGGATGACCGCGAGCTTGACCGTACGTACCATGGATTCTCCTTCTCGCACCAGCCCCTCCAGCGTAGTGCCGTACCTCGCTACGCTCAGCCCTATGACGAGGACCCGTCGCCTGACGGGATGCTCATCGAGGCGGCGTCCGCCCACGGCCGTCGCGGAACAAGGGAGGACGCAATGAGTCTGGGACTCGGTATCGTGCTCGTCGTCATCGGCGCGATCCTCACGTACGCCCTGAATGTCACGGTCGACTGGATCGACCTGCAACTCGTCGGCTACATCCTGATGGCCGCCGGTGCGGTGATCATCGTGATCGGGATCATCCTGCTCGTCCGGCGCCGCCGGACGATCGCGACGTCGCACACGAGCGTCGACCCCACGACGGGAGACCGGATGACTCGGGCCGAGAACTCCACGCCCGAGGACCCGACGCTCTGATCGTCACGGCGTGACCCGCCGCACCCTCGCCGCCGAGCCGGTGCGGGCGCCCGACGCACGCGCGACCCGTCGCGTGCCCGGGGGTCCGCCCGGGCGGCCGGCGCTCAGTCGTGCTGCGCGGGGTTGCGCAGCGTGACCGCCGCGACGACCGCGGCGGCGACCATGAGGCCGACGCCGATGAGCGAGGTCACGAGCACGCCGCCGTCGAACGCGACGGCCGCGGCGCCCATGAGCGCGTCGGCCTGCGCCGGGGGCAGCTCGCTCGCGACGGCCGCCGCGCCTGCGAGCGTCTCGCGCGAGGCATCCGCCTGGGCCGCCGTCAGGGAGGCGGGCAGTTCGATCGCGCTCGCGTAGTGCGCCGCGATGATGCTGCCGAGGCCCGCGGTGCCGAGCACCGCGCCGAGTTCGTACGCCGTCTCCGAGACGGCCGACGCCGCGCCCGCCTTCGCGGGCGGCGCGCTCGAGAGGATGAGCTCGTTCGAGACGGTCTCGGCCATGCCGATCCCGATGCCGAGCATCGTGAACGCGACGATCACGGCCCCGGTCGACCCGTCGGAAGCGCCGAACGCCACCACGAGGTAGCCGCCCGCCGACAGCGTGAGCGCCGAGGGCACGAGCACCCTCGGGTGCACGCGACGTGCGATCGGCACGACGACGAGGCCCGAGATGATCATCGCGATGAGTCCGGGCAGGAGTGCGAGCCCCGCCTCGACGGGCGAGAGCCCCGCGATGATCTGCAGGTGCTGCGACACGAAGAACAGGAAGCCGACGAGCGACACGACGCTCAGGAGGTTCACGAGCACGGCGCCGCCGAACGGCCCCACCGTGAAGAGGCGCACGTCGAGCATCGGGGCGTCGCTTGCGAGCTGGCGCCGCACGAACAGGTAGCCGGCCAGGAGCCCGCCGACGATGAACAGCGGGCCGACGACGTCGATGCCCTCCGTCGCGAGGTGCTTGATGCCGAACACGATCGGCGCCATCGTCGCGAGCGACAGCAGGATGCTCCAGACGTCGATGCGACCGGGACTCGGGTCACGGCTCTCGGTGATCAGCAGCGGCACGAGCACGAGCATCGGCACGAGCACGGGCACCGCGAGCAGGAACACCGAACCCCACGCGAAGTGCTCGAGGAGCACGCCGCCCACGAGCGGTCCGAGCGCGCTGCCCGCGGCGAACGCCGAGGCCCAGATCGCGATCGCGAGACGCCGCTGCTCGCGATCGCTGAAGATCGAGCGCAGCAGCGACAGCGTCGAGGGCATGAGCATCGCGCCGAAGAAGCCGAGCGCGGCACGCGCCGCGATGAGGAGTTCGGCGGTCGGCGCGAAGGCCGCCCCGACCGAGACGGCCGCGAAGCCGATCGAGCCGATCATGAGCATGCGGCGACGGCCCCAGCGGTCGCCGGCGCTGCCCATCGCGACGAGCAGGGCGGCGAGCACGAGCGGGTAGGCGTCGATGATCCAGAGCTGCTGCGCGGCGGTCGGCGCGAGGTCGCTCGAGATCTCGGGCAGTGCGAAGCTCAGCACCGTGTTGTCGATCGACACGAGCAGCGCCGGCAGCATGAGCACCGCGAGGGCGAGCCAGGCGCGGCGCGGCGCTCGGCCGGCTCGGGCCGCAGCCCGGGCGCGGGTGGCGGCGGCCGCGGCGGATGCCTCGGGCACAGCGCGCGGCCGGCCGTTCGTCTGGTTCGTGGTCGTGGTCGTGGTGGCCGTCTGGTCGGTCATGGTTTCACTCAGTTTCTATACCGTCTGGCTGGTATAGTAACAGAATCCGCCGACGTCGCGGCAGCCGCCTCGCCCAGCACGCGATCACCGCCGTTTCAGGGAGAATGAAGCCATGGCCCGCCCACCCGCCGCCCGCGAAGCGGTGCTCGACGCCTTCGAACGGCTCATCATCGCCGACGGCGAGCGCACCGCGACGATCGACGCGACCGCCCGCGCCGCCGGCGTCTCGAAGGGCGGGCTGCTCTACCACTTCGGCTCGAAGCAGGCCCTCGTCGCGGGGCTCATCGAGCGCCTGCTGCGCCTCGTCGACGAAGACCTGACGCGCATCGACGAGGCGCCCGACGGCGCGATCGCCTACTTCCTGCGCTCCTCGCTCGACATCGAGACCCCGCTCGACCACACCTTCGTGGCGACGCTGCGGCTCGCCCAGGGCGGCGATCGCGAGGCGGGGCGCGCACTCGACGAGGCCGAGACCCGCTGGATCGAGACCATCACGCGGCACGTCGGCGACCCGACGCTCGCCCTCGCCGTCACCCTCCTGGGCGACGGCCTCTACCATCGGGCGGCCCTCCGCGCAGAAGCCGTCGGCGTCGACCTCCCCGCCGCCGCGACCGGGTCGGTCTCGGCCGAGCAGCTGACGGCGCTCGTCGCCCTGCTCGAGCGCCTCGTCACCCGCTGACAGCAGGTCGCCCCCGGCGTCGGCGCGACGCTCCGAGAGGATCGACCGGATCCGCTTCAGCCGGCGACGTCACAGGACATTCCGGCCGGCACCACCGCATACGCACCCGCCGACCGCAGCTCCTGCAACGTCCCAGAACGACGGATGCCTCGGCGCGACGCCCGCGAGGGCGCAGCGCCGAGGCATCCGGGCGGTGAATCGACCTACTCGGTGATGTCGATCTCGACGAACAGCGTCGCGTCGATCGCCTCGCGCACCCGGTCGAGCACGTCGGCCGGAACCGGCGAGTCGACCGTGAGCACGCTGAGCGCCGATCCGCCGGCCTCGCGACGGGCGATCTGCATGCCGGCGATGTTGATGCCGGCCTCGCCGAACTCCCGGCCGTAGACCGCGACGATGCCGGGGCGGTCGGTGTACTCCATGATGATGTGCGTCGTCGCGATCGGCACCTCGAGCTCGTAGCCGTTCACGCCGACGAGCTTCTCGGCCTGCTTCGGGCCGGTCAACGTGCCCGCGACCGACACCTGGGTGCCGTCGGCGAGTGCGCCGCGCAGCGTGATGACGTTGCGGTACTCGGGGCTGTCGGCCTCGGTGATGAGGCGCACCTGCACGCCGCGCTGCTCGGCGAGGAGCGGCGCATTGACGTACGACACGGTCTCGGAGACGACGTTCGTGAACACGCCCTTGAGCGCCGCGAGCTTCAGCACGCTCACGTCGTAGTCGACGAGCTCGCCGCGCACCTCGACGTCGAGGCTCGTGAGCGCGCCGTGGGCGAGGCCCGAGAACAGCTGCCCGAGCTTCTCGACGAGCGGGATGCCGGGGCGAACGTACGGGTCGATGACGCCGCCTGCGACGTTGACGGCGTCGGGCACCAGTTCGCCGGCGAGGGCGAGGCGCACCGACTTCGCGACCGAGACGCCCGCCTTCTCCTGCGCGTCATCGGTCGACCCGCCGAGGTGCGGCGTCGCGATGAGGTTCGGCAGGCCGATGAGCGGCGACTCCTTCGGCGGCTCCTGCACGAAGACGTCGAGCGCGGCGCCCGCGATCTCGCCCGAGACGAGGGCGTCGTGCAGCGCCTGCTCGTCGATGAGGCCGCCGCGGGCGACGTTCACGATGTACGCCGTGTTCTTCATCTTGGCGAGCTGCTCTGCGCCGATCATGCCGACCGTCTCGGGCGTGCGCGGCATGTGGATCGTGACGAAGTCGCTGCGCTCGAGCAGTTCGTCGAGCGAGACGGTCTGCACGCCGAGCTGCTGGGCGCGCGCCGACGTGATGAACGGGTCGTACGCGATGACCTCGACGCCGAACGCCTGCAGGCGGGCGGTGATGAGCGCGCCGATGCGGCCGAGACCGATGATGCCGACGGTCTTCTCGTACAGCTCGGTGCCGGTGTAGGCCGAGCGCTTCCACTCCCCCGCCGAGAGCGAGGCGTGCCCGGCCGGGATGTGGCGGGCGAGGCTCAGGATGTGGCCGATCGTCAGCTCGGCGGCCGAGATGATGTTCGACGTCGGGGCGTTGACGACCATGACGCCGGCCGTCGTGGCCGCCTTCACGTCGACGTTGTCGAGGCCGACGCCGGCACGGGCGACGACCCGCAGGTTCGGCGCCGCGGCGATGGCCTCGGCGTCGACCTTCGTGGCCGAACGGATGAGGACGGCGGCGGCATCGGCGAGCGCCGACAGGAGCGCCGGACGGTCGGTACCGTCGACCTTGCGGATCTCGAAGTCGGGCCCGAGGGCGTCGACGGTGGCGGGCGAGAGTTCTTCGGCGATCAGCACGACCGGCTTTGACACGAACGGTTCCTTCGGGGCGGTGCGCGACGAAGCGCGCAAAGGGGGGTGCGCCTACGCCAGTGGGGGCGCCGTTACCCCGACAACCCTACTGGAGCATGACGCCGCATCTCGTTCTGTGACGGCCCGCGACACCGGTCGATCGGGCCGGAATGGGTGAAAGCGCGAACGAACTGTGCGCGGACTCGGGTGTCAGCCGACGACGACCCCGCGCACGAGTCCCAGCAGCACCGTGCAGCTGAGGAACAGCGCGCCGGAGACGCAGAGTCCGGTGAAGTACAGCGCGACGCGAGGGAGCACGCCGCGCGACCGGCCGAGCGCGAACGCGGCGAAGAAGCACGCGAACGGCGCGAGGAACGCCACGGTCATGATCGCCCAGCCCGCCGGCGAGAACGTCAGCCCGATGCCGAGCAGCTGCACGACGCTCTCGACGACCTCCCACACGTCGTACGCGTAGAAGAGGCCGAACAGCGTCGCGAGCGCGACATCGAGCCACATCGGCACGCGGCGCGAGGGGGCGGACGCCTCGGGGGCGAGCGGTTCGGCGGTCATGCGGTCACCCCCAGTACGAACGGCAGCGGGACGAGCACGACGGCGCCCGCGACGAGCCAGAGGAATCGCGACCGCGTGGTCGTCGTGCCGCGCAGTGCCAGCGCGAACCAGCAGGGCGCAGCGAGCACGGCGAGCCAGAGCCCGAGCGAGTACATGGCGTCGCTCACGACGCTCGTGCCGGGCGCCGACGTCCGCACGGCGGTGATGAGCCAGCCGATCGTGTAGAGCAGGTAGACCCCGCCGAGCACGCCCAGGGCGATGAGCACGGCCGAGCCCGTCTGCGCCGGGGCATCCTCGTCGCTCGACCCGCCGGCCTCCTCGTCGGCCGCTCCGTCGTCGGCCGGTTCCGCGGCTCCCGCATCAGCGAGCGGAACCGCCTTGCCGACGGTCTTCCAGCCTGGGGCGAGGGTCGGGTCGTCGTCACCGTCCCAGCGCAGGGCGTCGTCGTCGGAATCAGGGTCGGGACGCATGGCTCCAGCCTAGCGGCGCGGCTCCCCGGGCCGCTTGCGGGAGTCAGGCGCCCGCGGTCACCCCGCGCCGGGCGGCCTCGACGGCGGCGGCCACGAGCGCCGCATCGGTCTCGTCGAATCCGTCGACCCCGCCGCCCGGTCCGCTCGCGCCGCCGCGTACGGCCCGCCCGCGGGCCGAGAGGTGCACCGCATCGACGCCCGCCGCGGCGAGCTCGGCGATGTCGTCGAGCCTCACTCCGCCGCCCGCCATGATCTCGAGCACGCCGGACGCCTCGGCCATGGCTGCGAGATTCGCGAGGCCCGTGCGGCAGTCGGCCGCGCCGCCCGAGGTGAGCACCCGCCGCACGCCGAGGCGAGCGAGACCGGCGACCGCGGCGCGGGGGTCGTTCGCGGCATCGACGGCGCGGTGCACGGTGACGTCGGCCTGCCCCGCGGCGTCGATGAACCGGCGCACGGCCTCGACGTCGAGGTCGCCCGTCTCGGTGAGCGCGCCGACGACCACGCCGTCGGCGCCGGCGGCGACCACGGCCCGGATGTCGCGCTCGATCGTGTCGAGCTCGTCGGCGTCGTAGACGAATCCGCCGCCGCGCGGGCGCACGAGCACGTGCACGAACGAGGGTGCCGACGCCTCGGCGGCGAGCCCGACCGTCGTCTCGACGAGTCCGATCGACGGCGTGAGGCCGCCGAGGCCGAGGGCCTGGCAGAGCTCGATGCGCGCGGCCCCGTGCTCGAGCGCGATGCGCGTGCCCGAGGCATCCTGAACGGCGATCTCGACGGGGAGCGGGAAGGCGACCATTCTCGACAGCGTAGCGGGCGGCACCGCGCTCCGACGTCGCCGCCGTCTCCGCGGACCTCGACACCGCGGCCGCACGCCGGCGGCCCGCCCCGAGGCATCCTCGGAGCGGGCCGCCGACCGCGCGACACGACCCGTTACGGGAAGACCGGCACCCCGTTGCGAACGAGCTTCCAGTTCACGGTGTGGAAGGTGGCCGGGTCGATCGTGCCCTGCTCCGAGGCGTAGGCGACGATCGCCTCGCGGATGGCGACCTGGGCGTTGTAGACGACCGGTGCCGACGCGATGTGCGGGAATCCTCCACCGCCCGACTGGCGGTAGTTGTTCACGGCGACGAGGAACTGCTGGCCGTCGGTCACCGGCGCACCGTCGTACATGAGCGGCGAGATGCGCTGGCCGACCGGCTTCGAGATGTCGATCGTGTACTCGACGCCCGAGAACTGGTCGTAGTTGTAGTCGGGTGTGAACGCCGACCTCGGGGTCGCCGCGTTCGTCCACTTCTCGGGCTCGATCGGGGCGTCGGGCGCGACGACCTTGAAGTACTCGGCAGAGAACTCGAGGTACTGCTTGATCTGCGCGCCCGTGAGGATCGAGGCCATGAGCGTGTTGTCGTAGATGTAGAGCCCCGCGACGTCCTTGATCGTCACATCGCCCTGCGGGAAGCTCGCGGCCCGGTTGAAGGGCGCGGCGATCGAGACGATGGGCAGGGAGGCCTCGGGCGTGCCGGCGACCGCCGCGGCGACGGTCTCGGTCTGCACCTTGTTGACGTAGTCGAGGATCGCGGTGTCCTTCCAGCAGGACTCGGCGGCGAGCATCTCCTCGGTCGAGACCGCGACCTTCGAGTGCATGTAGTCGACGACGGCATCGTGCTGGTCGCGCACGATCGCGACGAACTCGGGGTCGTCGACGACGGTGTTCGCGTTGAGCAGGTACGCCTTGTGCTCGGCGACGGACCACTTGCCGCGCGCGTAGGTGAGATCGAGGTCGAAGACGCTGAGGCGCTGGCCCCAGTTCTTGGGCTCGCTCATGATGACCTCGGCGCCGGTCACGAGGTTCGTGACGAGGCGCTCGGGAATCTCCGCGTGCGCGTGACCGAAGAGGATCACGTCGACGTCCGGCACCTGCTCGGCGACGAGCTTCGCCGCGTTCTCGATCGGCAGTTCGGGCCCGTAGGTCGACAGGCCGCTCTCACCCGAGTGGGCGCTCACGACGATGATGTGGGCGCCCTCGGCCTTCATCACCGGAACCCAGCGCTTGGCGGTCTCGACGAGGTCGAGCACCTCGACCTTGCCCGACACGTTCGCCTTGTCCCAGATGACCACGCCGGGGTTCGTGAGTCCGAGCACGCCGACCTTGACGGGCGGGTGTCCCTTCGCGACCTTCATCGACGTGATGGTGTACGGCGTGTACCGGGGAACCTTCGTGCCCGCGTGGACGGCGTTCGCGGCGAGCACCGGGGCGTCCATCTGCGAGATCCAGTTGTCGAGGAAGTCGAGGCCGTAGTTGAACTCGTGGTTGCCGAGGGCGACGGCGTCGTACTCGAGGGCGTTCATCTGCGCGGCCACCGGGTGCATCGCACCCGATTCGGTGATCGGATCGACGGTCGCGTAGTAGAACCCGAGCGGGGTGCCCTGGATGGTGTCGCCGGCGTCGAACAGCAAGGTGTTGCCGCGCCCCCGGTCGGCGCGGACCTGCTTCACGAGGCTGGCCACCCGAGAGAGCCCGACCGCGTTGCTCGGAACACCCGGCTTGCCGTCGTAGTACACCGCGTCCTTGTAGTAGTCCCAGTTGACGACGTTCGCATGCAGGTCGGACGTGCCCATGATCGTGATCTTCGCCGTCGTGCCGTTCGTCGCCGCCGTCGCCGGGGCGGCCGACCAGCCGGCCGCGGCGAGGGCGGTCGCGGCCGAGGCGCCGATCAGGACGTTTCGTCGGGTGAAACCGGATGACGCGTGGCCGACCTCTTCGTCGGGAACTGCGCACGAGCACCAGCGGGGGACGGGTTCGTGATTCGAGTGATCGCTCATGGCATCGAATCCGACCACGTCGGGATGCCTCACTGCAAGGGTTTGCAGCTGAATTCCTCGTGCTCATTCGCGCACGGCGACGAACGGCCCGTCCAGGAGGGAATTCCTGGACGGGCCGTGTGGGTTTCGAGACGCGTCGGGCTTCGCCCGGCGCTCCTCAACCGGCGGGGTGGGTCAGCGAGCGACCTCGCCGTCGACGTAGTCGTCGTCGTCCGACGAGTTCCACGCGAAGAGCTTGCGCAGCTCGCGGCCGGTCGTCTCGATCGGGTGCTGCTCGCCCTTGGCGCGGAGCTCGAGGAACTCCTTCTGCCCGTTGTCCTGGTCGGCGATGAAGCGCTTCGCGAAGGTGCCGTCCTGGATGTCGGCGAGCACCGCCTTCATGTTCTCCTTGACCGACGGGTCGATGACGCGGGGGCCCGACACGTAGTCGCCGTACTCCGCCGTGTCGGAGACCGACCAGCGCTGCTTGGCGATGCCGCCCTCCCACATGAGGTCGACGATGAGCTTGAGCTCGTGCAGCACCTCGAAGTAGGCGATCTCGGGCTGGTAGCCGGCCTCGACGAGGGTCTCGAAGCCGTACTGCACGAGCTGCGAGGTGCCGCCGCAGAGCACGGCCTGCTCGCCGAACAGGTCGGTCTCGGTCTCTTCGGTGAAGGTGGTCTTGATGACGCCGGCGCGGGTGCCGCCGATGCCCTTGGCGTACGACTTCGCGAGCTCCCAGGCGGTGCCGGTCGCGTCCTGCTCGACGGCGATGATGTCGGGGATGCCTCGGCCGGCGACGAACTCGCGGCGCACGGTGTGACCGGGCGCCTTCGGCGCGACGAGGATCACGTCGACGCCCGCGGGCGCCTCGATGTAGCCGAAGCGGATGTTGAAGCCGTGACCGAAGACGAGCGCGTTGCCCTCGACGAGGTTGTCGCGCACCGACTCCGCGTAGATGTGGCGCTGGTACTGGTCGGGGGCGAGGATGACGACGACGTCGGCCCACGCCGCGGCATCCGCGACGCTCTTGACCTCGAAGCCGGCCTCTTCGGCCTTCTGGATCGACTTCGAGCCCTCCTTGAGGCCGATGACGACCTCGACGCCCGAGTCGCGCAGGTTCTGCGCGTGCGCGTGGCCCTGCGAGCCGTAGCCGATGACGGCGACCTTCTTGCCCTGGACGATCGAGAGGTCGGCGTCCTGGTCGTAATACATCTCAGCCATTGCTGTTCTTCTCCTTGGTGTGGGTGTTCATGACGGATGCCTCGGCGCCGTGCCGCGGCATCCGCGCTCAGTTCTTGAAGACGCGTTCGGTGATGCTCTTGCCGCCACGGCCGATCGCGAGGAGACCCGACTGGGCGATCTCCTTGATGCCGTAGGGCTCGAGCACCTTGAGCAGCGCCTGGGTCTTGCCCGAGTCGCCGGTGACCTCGATCACGAGTGCGTCGGTCGAGACGTCGACGACGCGGGCGCGGAAGAGGTTGACCGCCTCGAGCACCTGCGAGCGGGTCGTGTTGTCGACGCGCACCTTGATCAGCAGGTGCTCGCGCTGCACCGACTGGGCGGGGTCGAGCTCGACGATCTTGATGACGTTGACGAGCTTGTTGAGCTGCTTCGTCACCTGCTCGAGCGGCAGGTCCTCGACGTCGACGACGACCGTGATGCGGCTGAGGCCGTCGATCTCGGAGTGGCCGACCGCGAGCGACTCGATGTTGAAGCCGCGGCGTGCGAAGAGGCCCGCGACGCGGGTCAGGAGGCCGGGCTTGTCCTCGACGAGGAGTGAGAGCACGTGGGTCGACATGGTCAGTCCTCCTCGCTGAAGGCCGGCGCGTGATCGCGGGCGTACTGGATGTAGCTGTTCGACACACCCTGCGGCACCATCGGCCACACCATCGCGTCGGCGGAGACGACGAAGTCGATCACGACCGGGCGGTCGTTCGTCTCGAGGGCGAGCTTGATCGCGTCGTCGACCTCCTCTTTCTTCGTGACGCGGATGCCGAGGGCGCCGTACGCCTCGGCGAGCTTCACGAAGTCGGGGATGCGAACGGTGTCGTGCCCCGTGTTGAGGTCGGTGTTCGAGTACCGGCCGTCGTAGAACAGGGTCTGCCACTGGCGCACCATGCCGAGCGAGGAGTTGTTGATGACCGCGACCTTGATGGGGATGTCGTTCAGGGCGCACGTCGCGAGCTCCTGGTTCGTCATCTGGAAGCAGCCGTCGCCGTCGATCGCCCAGACGTCGCGGTCGGGCTGCGCGACCTTCGCTCCCATCGCCGCGGGCACCGCGTAGCCCATCGTGCCGGCGCCGCCGGAGTTGAGCCACGAGTTGGGGCGCTCGTACTTGATGAACTGGGCCGCCCACATCTGGTGCTGGCCGACGCCCGCGGCGTAGACGCCCTCGGGGCCGGTGAGCTCGCCGATGCGCTCGATCACGTACTGCGGGGCGAGCAGTCCGTCGCTCGGCTCGGAGTAGCCGAGCGGGTACTCGTTGCGGAGCCCGTCGAGCGTCGCCCACCACTCGTCGAGGTCGGGCGTCGTCGCGCGGATCGCGTCGCGGTAGGCGGCGCCGAGGTCGACGAGCACCTCTTTCAGGTCGCCCACGATCGGCACGTCGGCCGTGCGGATCTTGGAGATCTCGGCGGGGTCGATGTCGACGTGCACGACCTTCGCATCGGGGGCGAACAGCGCGGCCTTGCCGGTGACCCGGTCGTCGAAGCGCGCACCGAGGGCGACGATGAGGTCGGACTCCTGCAGCGCGAGCACCGCGGGCACGGTGCCGTGCATGCCGGGCATGCCGAGGTGCTGCGGGTGCGAGTCGGGGAAGGCGCCGCGGGCCATGAGCGTCGTGACGACCGGGGCCTTCGTCGTCTCGGCGAGCGCGAGCAGCTCTTCGGAGGCGCGGGCGCGGATGACGCCGCCGCCGACGTAGAGCACCGGGCGCCTGGCCGCCGCGATCAGCTGCGCTGCGGCGGTGACCTGCTTGCCGTGCGCCTTCGTGATCGGGCGGTAGCCGGGCAGTTCGACCTTCGGCGGCCATCGGAAGGGGAACTTCGCCTGCTGGGCGTCCTTCGTGATGTCGACGAGCACGGGGCCGGGCCGGCCCGTCGTGGCGATGTGCACGGCCGCGGCGATCGTGGCGGGGATGTCCTCCGCCTTCTTCACGAGGAAGGAGTGCTTCGTGATCGGCATCGTGATGCCGACGATGTCGGCCTCCTGGAAGGCGTCGGTGCCCATGAGCGTCGAGAACACCTGGCCGGTGATCGCGAGCAGCGGCACCGAGTCCATGTGCGCGTCGGCGATGGCGGTGACGAGGTTCGTCGCGCCGGGCCCCGACGTGGCGATCGTGACGCCGAGCCGGCCGCTCGACGACGCGTAGCCCTGGGCGGCGTGGCCGCCGCCCTGCTCGTGACGGACGAGGATGTGGCGGAGCTTCTTGCTCTCGAAGAGCGGGTCGTAGACGGGCAGGATGGCCCCGCCCGGGAGTCCGAAGACGTCGGTGATGCCGAGCAGTTCGAGCGAACGGACGACCGCCTCGGCACCCGTGATCTCCACGGGTGCAGCGGACGGCACGGCCGCAGGCGTCGGCACGGGGGTCGATTCCGTGGGCATGCGGTTCCTATCTGGTGGACGGTGATTGCGAAGGGTGCGCAGCACTCAGCCCGTCGTCGCGCCTTCGGCAGCGGAGCGCACGAGCTTGGAGTACTTCGCGAGAACGCCTCGGGTGTAGCGCGGAGGAAGCGGAGCCCAGCCCTCACGGCGGGCAGCCAGCTCGGCCTCGTCGACAAGTAGGTCGATGGACCGGGCTGCGATATCGACCCGAATCAGATCACCATCGCGCACGAAAGCAATCGGACCTGCGTCGACTGCTTCGGGTGCCAGATGGCCGATGCACAGGCCGGTTGTGCCGCCTGAGAATCGACCGTCCGTCAAGAGTAGTACATCTTTTCCGAGCCCTGCGCCCTTGATGGCCGCGGTGATCGCGAGCATCTCGCGCATGCCGGGGCCGCCCTTCGGCCCCTCGTAGCGGATCACGACGACGTCGCCGTGCTTGATCTCGCCGTTCGTGAGCGCATCCATCGCGCCGCGCTCGCGCTCGAACACGCGCGCAGGGCCCTCGAACACGGCCGCGTCGAAGCCGGCGGTCTTCACGACCGCGCCCTCGGGCGCGAGCGTACCGTGAAGGATGGTGAGGCCGCCGGTCTCGTGGATCGGGTCGTCGAGGGTGTGCAGCACCTCGCCGTCGAGCGGCGGCAGGTCGAGCTCGGCGAGGTTCTCGGCCATGGTCTTGCCGGTGACGGTGAGCACGTCGCCGTGCAGGAGGCCCGCGTCGAGCAGCGCCTTCATGAGCACGGGCACGCCGCCGCGGCGGTCGACGTCGTTCATGACGTACTTGCCGAACGGCTTGAGGTCGCCGATGTGCGGCACCTTCGAGCCGATGCGGTTGAAGTCGTCGAGGGTGAGGTCGACCTCGGCCTCGCGGGCGATCGCGAGCAGGTGCAGCACGATGTTCGTCGAGCCGCCGAGCGCCATGCCGACGGCGATGGCGTTCTCGAAGGCCTTCTTGGTGAGGATCTGGCGGGCGGTGATGCCCTTATTGAGGAGGTTGACGACGGCCTCGCCGGAGCGGTGCGCGTAGTAGTCGCGGCGGCGGTCGGCCGACGCCGGCGAGGCGGAGCCGGGCAGCGAGAGCCCGAGCGCCTCGGCGACCGACGCCATCGTGTTCGCGGTGTACATGCCGCCGCAGGCGCCCTCGCCGGGCGCGAAGGCGCACTCGATGCGCTTCGCATCGGCCTCGCTCATGGTGCCGGCCTTGACCGCGCCGACCGCCTCGAACGAGTCGATGATCGTGATGTCCTTCTCGGTGCCGTCGGAGAGGCGCACCCAACCGGGCGCGATCGAGCCGGCGTAGAGGAAGACGCTCGCGAGGTCGAGGCGGGCGGCCGCCATGAGCATGCCGGGGATCGACTTGTCGCAGCCGGCGAGCAGCACCGAGCCGTCGAGGCGCTCGGCCTGCATGACGACCTCGACCGAGTCGGCGATGACCTCGCGCGAGACGAGCGAGAAGTGCATGCCCTCGTGCCCCATCGAGATGCCGTCGGAGACCGAGACGGTGCCGAACTGCAGCGGGTAGCCGCCGCCGCCGTGCACGCCCTCCTTCGCGGCCTGCGCGAGGCGGCCGAGCGAGAGGTTGCAGGGGGTGATCTCGTTCCACGAGCTCGCGATGCCGATCTGCGGCTTGTCCCAGTCGGCATCGCCCATGCCGACGGCGCGGAGCATGCCCCGGCTCGTCATGGCCTCGATGCCATCGGTGACGGTACGACTACGCGGTTTGGGATCGAACTCCGACATGCATCGAGTCTATGGCCAGCGCGATGGGGCCCCGCGCGAGATGTCACGCTCGTCGGCGAGGCGCTCGAGCAGGAGCGCGACATCCTCGGGGCTGCGCACCCGGTGCGTCGCGAGCGAGCGCCCCTGGCCGACCTTCACCCCGACGTCATCGCCCTCGAGGGTGGCGAAGGCGTCTTCGTCGGTGACGTCGTCGCCGACGTAGACGACCGCACTCGCGCCCGCATGCTGGCGGAGCCGCATGAGCGCCTCGCCCTTGTCGCTCGGCCGCACCGAGAACTCGATGACCCCCTTGCCGGCCCGCATCGTGAGGTCGGGCAGCTCGGCGGCGACCCGCTCGCGCGCGGCGCGCTGCAGCTCGCTGGCCGTGGCCGCGGGCACCTTGCGCGTGTGCAGCGCGAGTCCCGCCGGCTTCCACTCGACCCACGCCGCCGCATCGCCCGCGGCGATCTCGTCGAGGATGCGGGTGAGCTCCTCGAGATCGGCGAGCTCGCCGTCGCGCAGCTCCATCGTCACCGCTCCCCCGTCGAGCTGCAGTTCGACGCCGTGCGAACCGCTCAGCAGGGCGCCGTGCGGCGGGTCGGCGACCTCGCGCAGGCTCTCGAGCGCACGGCCCGAGACGATCGCGACTCGGGTGTCGTCGGCCGCCGCGAGCCGCTCGACGGCGGCGCGGGCGCGTCCGGTCGCCCTCGCGTCTTCAGGACGGTCGACGAGCGGCGCGAGGGTGCCGTCGAAGTCGAGTGCCACGAGCAGCCGCTCGGCGCCGGCGACGCGACGGACGGCCGCCTCGAGCGGCTCGGGCACGCCCGGGGCGATGATGCCGGCCCCCGTGAGGGTCTTCAGGAACGAGGCCGACCAGTTCGCGACGTCGTTGTCGCGGACGCGCCGTCGGAGCGCCCGCATGCGCCGCGTGCGCTCCCGCTTGGGCATCGACACCGCCTCGACCATCGCGTCCTTCACGCCCTCGATGTCGTGCGGGTTGACGAGCACGGCCTGGCGCAGCTCATCGCTCGCGCCGGTGAACTCGCTGAGCAGCAGGACCCCGTCTTCGTCGAATCGGCACGCGACGTACTCCTTCGCGACGAGGTTCATGCCGTCGCGCAGCGCCGTCACGAGCATGACGTCGGCGGCGAGGTAGAGCGCCACCATCTCCTCGCGCGGGTAGCCGTGGTGCAGGTACGCGATCGCCTGGTGGCCGAGCGTCGAGTAGTCGCCGTTCAGGCGGCCCACCATGAGCTCGATCTCGTCGCGGAGCTGCCGGTACGTCTCGACGCGCTCGCGCGACGGACTCGCGACCTGCACGAGCGTGGCCTGCTGCACCGAGAGGCGTCCGTCGCGCAGCAGCTCGCCGAACGCCTTCAGCCGATGCCGGATGCCCTTCGTGTAGTCGAGCCGGTCGACCCCGAGCATGATCGTCTCGGGATCGCCGAGGCTCGCGCGGATCTCGCGGGCCCGGGCCTGCACCTCGGGCCGGCGGGCGATCTCCTCGAAGCCGGCCGAGTCGATCGAGATGGGGAACTGCCTGGCGACGACGTGCCGCACCTCGCCCGAGTCATCGGGCACGTCGATGACGCTGCCGCGCGTCGCGAAGCCGAAGAGCCGCCGCACCGCCCGCGTGAAGTTGCCGGCGTCGGCAGCGCGCTGGAAGCCGATGACGTCGGCCCCGAGCAGTCCGTGGACGACCTGGCGGCGCCACGGCAGCTGCGAGTAGATGCCGTACGCCGGGAACGGGATGTGGTTGAAGAAGCCGATCACGAGGTCGGGCCGGCTCTCGCGCAGCATGCGCGGCACGAGCTGCAGCTGGTAGTCCTGCACCCAGACGACGGCGCCCGGCGACGCGGCCCTGGCGGCCGCCTCGGCGAAGCGCCGGTTGACGCGCACGTACGCGTCCCACCACTCGCGGTGGTACGACGGCGGCGCGATCACGTCGTGGTAGAGCGGCCAGAGCGTGTCGTTCGAGAACCCCTCGTAGTACTCCTCGAGCTCCGACTCGCTGAGCGGCACCGGGATGATGGAGATGCCGTCGTGCTCGAACGGCTCGAACTCGCGGTCGGCCACGCCGGCCCACCCGATCCAGGCGCCGTCGGCGGTGCGCATGACCGGCTCGAGGGCGGTGACGAGCCCGCCGGGCGAGCTCCTCCACTGCGTCTCGCCGTCGGGCCCCGCCTGGTAGTCGACGGGCAACCGGTTCGAGACCACGATCATGTCGTAGGCGGCATCGACGTACAGGTCGTCGCGTGATGGTTCGGGGGCGTTCATAGAGCGGATGTCCCTCCTCGCGCTGTCCTCAGGCTAACAGCGCCCCCGCATGCGCCGGACGGTCGGGTCGACGCGCACCCCGATGTCGGGGGTTCCTGCCAGCATCGGGTCATGGACATCCAACGCCTCCAGCCAGACGGGCTCGTCGTGAGCCCGGCGTTCAGCCACGTCGCGATCGTTCCCGCCGGCGCGACGACCGTCTACCTCGGCGGCCAGAACGGCGTCGACGAGACGGGCTCGGTCGTCTCGGGCGACATCGCCGAGCAGGCCGTGCGCACCATCGACAATGCGGCCGTCGCCCTCGCCGCGGCGGGTGCGTCGCTCGCCGACGTCGTGCAGTGGACCGTGCTCATCGCCGACGGCGCCGATCTGCGCGCCGCCTACGGTGCGATCGCGCCGCGCCTCGCCACGGGCGGCGCGCCGCCCCTCGTCACCGCGGCGACGGTCGCGGGCCTCGGGGTGCCGGGCGCGCTCATCGAGGTGAGCGCGATCGCGGCGCTGCCCGCCTGATTCCGCCGCCGGTCGAGTAGCGCCCGAAGGAGCGTAGCGAGACCACCACCGCAGGTGCCCCGATACCCTCCCGGCGCGCCGGCTCGATCGGCGGCGGGTTCGCTCAGCCGAGCGCTGCGGCCGCGAATCCGATCGAGCGGATGCCTCGGCGTCGGCCGACCACGATCGCGGTGCCGACGACCCCGATCACGCCGAACAGCGCGATCACGCCGGCCGCGCCCGCGACGGCTCCCCCGCCCGCACCCGACACGATCGTCTGCATGCCCTGCACCGCCCACGTGAGCGGCAGGAACGGGCTGATCGCCTGGTACGGCCCGCTCAGCACCTCGATCGGCACGAGCCCGCCCGTCGACGTCAACTGCAGCGCGACGAGCACGAGCGAGACGAGCAGTCCGGCCCGGCCGAGCCACGCCGTGAAGAACGCGTGCAGGGCCGTGAAGGCGAGCGCGAGCAGAGCCGAGAACGCGAGGGTCTGCGGCAGCAGGCTCCATGCGACGCCCAAGGCGCCGTGCAGCAGGAGCACGACGGCGACCGCCTGCGCGAGCGCGATGAGCCCGGCACGCGCGAGGGAGCGCCAGACGAGCCCGCCGTTCGAGGCCGTGCTGCGCAGCGCTTCGCGGCCGAACGGCCGGAACACGAGGAAGAGCGCCATCGCGCCGAGCCAGAGCCCGATCGGCACGAACAGCATGCCGATGACCTCGCTCGTCGAAGCGATCTCGTTCTCGCGCGACGTGTCGACGCTCACCGGTTCTGCGACGACGTCGGCGGTCTTCGCCGCGTCGATGTCGCCGAGCTTCTGCGCCTCCTTCGCGCCCGAGGCGAGGCCGTCGGCGAGGGAGTCGGCGCCGGTCGCGAGCTTCGTGGCGCCGTCGGCGGCGCCGTCGGCGCCCGACTCGAGCTGGCCGAGCCCACCGGCGAGCTCGCCGATGCCCGAGGCGAGGCCGTTCGCGCCGTCGCTCAGCCCCGCGGATCCGGCCGAGAGCTGCTGCGCGCCCGATGCGAGTCCCGCAGCGCCGTCGCGAAGCCCGGCCGAGCCGGCCGAGAGCTTCGCGGCGCCGGTGGAGAGCCCGGCGATGCCCTCCTGCAGCGCCGGCAGCCCGGCCCCGCCGGCGGCGAGCGGTGCACCTTCCGTCGAGAGGGTTTCGGCGCCGTCGCCGACGCCGACGACGCCCGCACGCATCTCGCAGAGGGAGGTGAGCTCTGTCGGCAGCGGCTTCGTAGCGCAGTCGGCGGCTCCGCCGGTCGCGGTCGAGATGGTCTGGTCGATCAGGGCGAGGAGGCCGGGTTCGAGCGCGGCATAGTTGTCCGAGAGCGCCGTGACGCCCCCGGTGTACGCCACGACGCCGTCGCCGAGCTGGCCCAGCTGGTCGGTGTTCTGCTCGAGCTGTGAGAGCCCGCTCGCGATGCCGTCGACGCCCTGGGTGTACTGGGCGACACCGCTCGAGTAGCTCGAGAGGCCGCTCGCGATGCCGTCGACGCCCTGCGTGTACTGGGCGACCCCACCGGCGTACGCCGATGCTCCGTCCGCGGCATCCGAGGCACCGGCGGCCGACTGCGCGACGCCGTCGGCGAGCTGGCCGATGCCGTTCGAGAGCGAGCCCGCACCGCTCGAGAGCTGCGCGGCGCCGTCGGCGGCGTCGCCGAGCGAGCCTCCCATGGTGGCGAGGTTGCCGTAGAAGCCCTCGAGGTACTGGGTCGTGAGTTCGCGACCGAAGGCGGTCGACATGGCGTCGCCCACCGACTGGGCGACCGAGCCGGTGAGGTAGCCGTGCGCGTCGTCGGTGCGGATGTCGAGGTTCGCACGGGTCGGCGACTCCCCCGAGATCGACGTGACCGACTCCGAGAAGTCGGAGGGGATGGTGAGCACGGCGTACGCCTCGCCCGAGGCGAGCTTGTCGGCGGCCTCGTCGTCGTTCGAGATCGTCCACTCGAACCCTGCGGTGTCGGGCCCGGTGAGCTCGGTCACGAGCTGGCGGCCGGCGAGCACGGGCTGCTCGGTGCCGTCGGGCAGGGTCATCGTGACCATCTCGTCGTTGTTGACGACGACGGCGGGGATCTGCTCGAGATTGTCGTCGGCGCCGCCGAGCGCGCCCGAGACGAGCCCGGTGACGGCGAGGGGGACGGCGATCACGGCGGCGACGAGCACGCCGTAGCGCACGCGGCGTTGGGCGGGGGTCGAGCCGAACAGGCGGGCGAGTCGGGAGCTCATCGCTGTGCCTCCAGGGAGCGTGAAACGGGTTCGATGAATCGGATGCCTCGGGCTGCGAGCTCGGGCGCCGCGTCGGGCGTGCACGACCCGGCACCAAGGCCGACGATGAGGGTGACCTGCGCGGGCAGGAGCCGGCCGAGCGCGGCCCAGAGCTCGTCGCTCGCGTCGCCCGGATCGTCGTCGATGTCGACGACGACGACTCCGGGACGCTCGGCGAGCGCCGCCGCCACGGCGACGACGGTGCGGGCTTCGGCACCGAGCGCCGACAGCGGGGTGTCGACACCGAGCCGAGTCCGGTCGACGCCGAGCGCGGTCGCGGCACGGTCGGCCCACTCGCGGACGAGCGAGCTCGACGGGGCGAGCCGGTACCACGGACGGGTCGCGTCGAGGCGGGCGGCGATGAGCTCGCCGACGGTCGAGCCGGTCGGAGCGTCGGAGGCGACCTCGGCCATGGCGACCTGCCGCATGACCCGCCCCGCGCCGGTCGGCAGGGGTGTGCCCTGCACCGCGACCCGGCCCGAGACCGGTGCGAGCCGGCCCGCGAGCGACGCGGCGACGACACGGCGGTCGACGGCCTCGCCGCGCACGACGAGCACGCCGCCGGTCGGGACTTCGACCGCGAGCGGCCCGATCGGCCGCTCGGGCAGCCCGAAGACCGCTTCGTCGAGGTTGACGGCCGCCGGTCGCGCCGCCGCCCACTCGGCCTGCTCGAGGTGGGCGCGCAGGCCCTCGCCCTCGATGTCGACGTCGGGGAGGATGCGGGCGAGCCACTTCGGCAGCCACCACGCCGACGTCCCGGCGAGCGCCATCGCGGCGGGCACGAGGGTCATGCGCACGAGGAAGGCGTCGAAGGCCACGCCGATCGCGAGGGCGAACGCGATGCCCTTGATGACGCCGGACCCCTCGGGCACGAACGCGAAGAAGACGAAGAACATGATGAGCGCGGCAGCCGTGACGACGCGTGCGGCGTGCTGGAACCCGTGCACGATCGACGTGCGCGGCTCCTTCGTCTTCACGAACTCCTCGCGCATGCCCGACACGAGGAACACCTCGTAGTCCATCGCGAGGCCGAACAGCACGGCCATGAGCAGGATGGGGAGGAAGCTCAGGATCGGGCCGGGCTCGACGTGCAGCAGGTCGGCGAACCATCCCCACTGGAAGATCGCGACCGTCGCGCCGATGGCGCCGAACGCCGACAGGAGGAAGCCGAGTGCGGCCTTGATCGGCACGAACACCGAGCGGAACACCATGAGCAGGAGCACCACCGAGAGTCCGACGACGATGAGGGCGAACGGCACGAGGGCGTCGGCGAGCCGGTTCGAGATGTCGATCGCGACCGCGGTGAAGCCGGTCACCGCGATCGGAGTGCCGTAGTCCCGCTCGATCGACGGGGCGAGGTCGCGGATCGAGGCGACGAGCTCTTTCGTCTCGGGCGAGTCGGGCGCCGACTCGGGGATGACCTGGATGATCGCCGTGTCGACCGTCTCGTTCGGCAGGCCGTCGCCGACGTAGGCGACGTCGTCGAGTTCGGCGATGCGGGCGCCGATCGCGTCGAGGTCGTCGAAGATGTCGGTCGTCTGCGTGATGTCGACCGTGACGATGAGGGGACCGTTGTACCCGGGGCCGAAGCCGTCGTCGATCATCTCGTAGGCCTCGCGCTGGGTCGATCCGGCCTCGCCCGAGCCGTTCGGCAGGTTGAGGTCCAGGCTGAGCGCCGGCACCGCGGCCAGGCCGAGGAGGCCGACCACGGCGACGACGAAGACGACGGGCGCCTTGAGCACGAGGTCGACCCAGCGGCGGCCCATCGTGCGCTCGCCGCCCTCGTCGGCGGCGTTCGCCCGACGGTGCGCACGGCTGCCGGGCTTCGGCGTGAGCTTGCGCCCGAAGACCCCGAGCAGCGCCGGCAGGAGCGTGACCGCACCGGCCACCGCGATGAAGACGGCGAACGCGGCGCCGACGCCCATGACGCTGAGGAACGGGATGCCGACGACGAGGAGTCCGAGGAGCGCGATGATCACCGTGAGTCCGGCGAAGACGACGGCGCCGCCCGCGGTCGCGACGGCCTCGGCCGCGCTCTCCTCCGGGTCCTGTCCGCGGGCGAGCTGGTTGCGGTGCCGCGAGAGGATGAACAGGGCGTAGTCGATGCCGACCGCGAGCCCGATCATGACGGCGAGCATGGGCGCGGTCGACGAGACCGTCGCGAACGCCGCGACGATCGTGATGCCGCCGACGGCGGTGCCGACGCCCACGAGTGCGGTGAGCAGCGGCATCCCCGCGGCCAGCAGCGAGCCGAAGGTGATGATCAGCACGACGGCGGCGAACAGCACGCCGAACACCTCGGTGATGGTGAGGCCGAAGCTCGTCTCCTGGAAGACATCGCCGCCGAACGCGACCTGGAGCCCGGCGTCGGTGCCGATCTCGCCGGTCGCGGTGACCTCGTCGAGGGTCTCGGGGGTCACGTCGGTGACCTGTCCGTCGAACGTGATCTGGATGTACGCGGTGCGCTCGTCGCCCGAGACCTGGTCGCCCGCGTACTCGTCGAACGGCCCGAGAACGCTCGCGATGCCGTCGACGTCCTCGAGGGCGGATTCCATGTCCTCGATGGCGCCCTGGTACTGCGCCGATTCGACCGACTCCCCTTCCGGGGCCTCGACGACGGCCTTCGCCGACGCCCCAGCGGTCTGCGGGAAGACGGCGGCGAGCTGGTCGATCGCCTGCTGCGACTCGGTGCCGGGGATGGCGAACGAGTCCTGCAGCTGGCCGCCGAGCGCGACGCCGGTGCCGAGGACGGCGCCGAGCGCGACGACCCACGCGACGATGACGAGCCAGGCGCGGCGGTAGGCGAATCGCCCGATGCGATGGAGGAGCAGAGCCATGGGCGGTGCCTTAACGGGTCGGCCGGCCGTCGGCCGGGATCAGCAGTTCGGTGAGCACGTCGACGAGGGCCGTGCGCACCTCGTCGTCGGAGTGGGTGTTCATGAGCTCGCTCATCTCGTCGTCGTCGAAGAACGTCGCCCCGGCGACGAGGGCGTAGGTGGCCCCGGCGAGCGCGACGCCGAAGCGCATCTGCTCGGCGAGCGAGGCTCCCGAGCAGATCGCGTCGGCGAGGACGCGGATCGCGGCGTTGCCGCGCTTCACGATCGGGATGTCGCCGAGCGAGTGCCCCTGGCTCACGAAGAGGTGCACGGCGAGGCGCTCCCCGAGCAGCAGGTCGACGAACCGGCCGATGAACGCGCCGCGCGCCGCATCGGAGCGGCGCCCCTCGGCGAACTCGGCGACGAGCACCTCGAGCCGCTCGATCGCGGGCGCGATGCCGGCCTCGAGCAGCGCCTCCTTCGAGGCGTAGTGGTAGAGCACGCTCGACTTCGAGTAGCCGGCGTGGTCGGCGATCTGCTGCAGCGACGTGCCTGCGAAGCCGACGGTGGCGAACTGTTCGAGGGCGGCGTGCAGCAGCTCGTCGCTCGCGCGGGCGCGCGGAGGTGCGGTCGCATCGGTGGGCATGCTCCGACGGTACTTGACCGATCGGTCAGATCCTGCACGATCGGTCAGATTCACGGATGACTCCCAGCACGGGCGGGTGGCGCGGTAGCGTGGCGCCATGCGCAAGTACCTCTTCAGCGGAGCCGTGATCTCAGCAGCCGTCAGCGGCATCACCGTGATCAAGGCCACCGCGTCGGGTCCGCGCGACTGGCGACTGCTGCTGCTCTGGATCTCGTGGGCCGCGAGCCTCGCGATCGCGATCGGCACGGTGGCCGAAGAGACGAAGCGACCCGAGCTCGGCGAATAGCCGGTCGCAGCCGCCGCTCTGCGGCGTGTCTTGCGGAATCCGCTCCGCCGTGCCCGAAACTGGAGCGAACGACCCGAATATCGCAGTACCCGCTGCAACACGACGAGAGGGGCCACCGATGTTCCGCCGTTGGCGACGCGCTCGGCTTGCCGCCCAGGCCTCCGCACACGCTGCCGCTCCCGCTCCCGCACCGCGCCCCACCGCGGCCGACCTGCGCGGCGAGCACATCTTCGAACTGCTGAACGCCCGCCTCTCCGAGTTCATCGGCCCGGGCGGCGGCTGGTCGCTCGTGCGCCGCAGCGACGGCGACACCGACCGCATCTTCCACGCGATGCTGACGCACCAGATCGCCGCCGAGCTCACCCGTGCGATCCTCGACGAGCGCGACTCGGTCGCGGTCGTGGTTCCCGCAGGCGAAGAGTCGATGGCGCTCGGCTGGGAGCCCGCGCCGCTCATCGTCTGGGCCGACCCCGTCGAGACCTCCGGTTCGATCGACGCCGACGCCGAGGCATCCTTCCTCGAAGCCGACGTGCGGCCGTTCGGTCCGCTCACCGAGCTCGAGGCTCGCGCCGCCGCCTGACCCCGTCGAGCGGGGTGACGAGCGAGCGCCGGCGCGCCTCGGGACCCCCACCGTGCGCTTCCAAAATCGACCTCCGATTCTTGTACGGCTGGGGCGACGCGACCCCTCCCCGCCCTCATAGCGTGATTCACGGGCACTCCGCCCGCACGCCTTGAGAGGGGATCCCGATGAGCACCGCACCGAGCAGCACCCCGCCCACCGCCGGCCCGACGAGCGGTTCGGAGACCGACGTCGTCGACGCGCCGACGCGGCGCCACACCGCACGCGACCTCGCGCAGATCGCGGTCTTCACCGGCCTCATCGCCGCACTCGGCCTGCCCGGCGCGATCTACCTCGGCGGCACCGCGGTGCCGATCACGTTCCAGACGCTCGGCGTCATGCTCGCGGGCGCCATCCTCGGTGCACGCAAGGGCTTCCTCTCGGTGCTGCTGCTCATCGCCCTCGTCGCCGCGGGACTCCCGCTCCTCTCCGGCGGCCGCGGCGGGCTCGTCGTCTTCGTCGGCCCGTCGGTCGGCTACCTGATCGGGTGGCTCGTCGGGGTCGTGGTGATCGGCTGGGCGACCGCGCGCCTGCTCCCCCGCTACCGCGTCGTGCCCGCACTGCTCTGGACGGCGCTCGGCGGCATCGTCGCGATCTACGCCGTCGGCATCCCCGTCCTCGCGGCGATGACGGGCACCCCGATCGGCGTCGCCGCCGCCGGCTCGCTGCTGTTCCTGCCCGGCGATGCGCTGAAGGTCGTCATCACGGTGCTCGTCGCGAAGGGCGTGCACCGCGCGTGGCCGGGCCTCATCGAGCCGCGTTCGTGGCCGTGGGCGCGCCGCGCCGCGCTCGACGCCGGGGCGGTCGACGCCGCGTGAGCGAGTGGCTGCGGGGTTCGCCCGGTGCGCCCGCCCTCGCGTTCGGCGGCGACGTCGTGCGCGTGGGCGAGCTCGCCGCGGCGGTCGCCGCGGCCCGCCTGCCCGGCGGCACCGGGTTGGTGCCCTGCCCCGTCGGCACGGCACCGGTCGAGCTCATCACGACCGTGCTGGCGGCCCTCGAGCGCGGTCGGCCCGTCCTCGTCGGCGGGTCGTCCGACGAGGCACGGCGCCTCGACGACCTGCTGCCTGTGGCCACCGCGATCGCGCTGCGCACCTCGGGCTCGTCGGGCACCGCGCCCACGGTCGTGGCCCGCACCGAGGCATCCTGGCTCGAGTCGGCTGCGCCGCTGGCGCAGCTCGCCGGCATCGAGGCCGGCGACCGCGTGGCCGTGACCGGGCCGCTGCACGTCTCGATGCACCTCTACGCGGCGCTGCACGCGCTGTGGGCGGGCGCGGTCGTCGGCGACTCCGTTCGCGATGCGACGGTCGTGCACGCGACGCCGACGAGGCTGGCCCGGCTCCTCGACGGCGGTCTCGACGCCCGTGCCGCCGTGGTCGCGGGCGCCGCGCTCCCCGAGCGGGTGCGGCACACCGCCCGTGCGCGCCTCCGGCTCACGGAGTACTACGGTGCGGCCGAGCTCTCGTTCGTCGCGGCCGGGCACGGCGAGGGGCTCGTTGCGTTCCCGGGTGCCGAGATCGAGCTGCGCGAGGCCGCCGGCGGTCGTGAGCTCTGGGTGCGGTCGCCCTTTCTCGCGATCGACGCGGTCGGCGGGATGCTGCGCCGCGACGCCGCCGGTTTCGCCACCGTCGGCGACCTCGCCGAACTGGGCGCCGACGGCACCCTCATGATCCTCGGACGCGGCGATGCGGCGATCACGACAGCCGGTGCCACCGTGATCGCAGAACGGATCGAGGGCGTGCTCGCCGGCCTCCCGGGCGTCGCCGCGGCGGCCGTCGTGGGCGAACCGAACGAGCTGCTCGGCGAGCGCGTGGTCGCGATCGTCGAGCTCGACGAGCTCGACGAGCGCGTCCGCGCGACCGATCGCGACGCATTCGGCGGCGACGACGAGGCCGCGGACCCCCGCGACGCGACCGACCTCCGCGACGAGGTCGTCGCGGAGGCGAGGGCGCGCCTCGAGGTCGCCGAGCTGCCGCGCCGCTGGTTCTTCGCCCCGCTGCCGCGCACCGACTCGGGCAAGGTCGCCCGCGGCGCGCTCCGGTCGGCGCTCGCCGCCGGCGGGCTCGACGGCGAGCACCGGGCCGCAGCCCGCCGCCACGACGCGATCCGCGCCGTCGCAGCAGGCGCCGCACCGACGAACGCCGCACCACCGACGGGAGGACCCGCATGACCGCCGCCCCGACCCCCGTCCTCGTCGCCGGCCGCCGTACGCCCATCGGCACTGCCGGCCGCGGCTTCGCCGGCCACTCGGTCGATGCGCTCGCCGCGCCCGTGCTCGCGGCCGTGGCCGCGCGGGTCGCGCCGGCCGAGGTGCCGATCGACGACGTCGTGCTCGGCAACTGCATGGGCCCCGGCGGCGACCTCGCCCGCGTCGCCGCGCTCCGCGCCGGTCTCGGCGTCGGCGTTCCCGGTGTGACCGTCGACCGGCAGTGCGGCTCGGGTCTCGACGCGGTCATGCAGGCGGCCGCCCGCGTGCGGGCGGGCGACGGCCGGCTGCTCGTCGCCGGCGGCGCCGAGTCGGCGTCGACGGCGCCGGTTCGCAGCTGGCGCGACACGGGCGCCCGGTACGACCGTGCACCGTTCGCCCCGCCCGGGCTGCCCGACCCCGACATGGGTCCCGCCGCCGACCGGCTCGCCGCCGTCGCCGGCATCTCCCGCACACGCCAGGACGCCTGGGCCGAGCGCTCGCACCGTCTCGCGCTCGCCACCCACCGCTCGGGCGGCTTCGATGCCGAGCTCGTCGCCGTCGACGGGGTCGTCCGCGACGACCGGCCGCGCCGGCTGAGTCTCGAGACGCTCGCACGATTCGCGCCCGCCTTCGTGTCGGACCCGGCGGACTCGAGCGATGCCGCCGGTGCCGGCACCGTCACGGCCGGCAACTCCTGCGGCTTCTCCGACGGCGCAGCGGCGATGGCCGTGACCACGCCGGAGCTCGCGCGCGAACTCGGGCTGCCCGCGCTCCGCGTCCGCGCGGCCGCCGTCGCCGCGGGCGACCCCGCCCTGCCCGGGCTCGGCGCCGCGCCGGCCGCGCAGGCCGCCCTGGTCCGGGCGGGCCTCGCCCCGGCCGACCTCGGCTTCGTCGAGATCACCGAGGCGTTCGCCGCGCAGCTCCTCGCCGTGACCGATGCCCTCGAGCTCGACGAGGAGATCGTCAACGCCGAGGGCGGTGCCATCGCGATCGGACATCCGTGGGGTGCCTCGGGCGCCGTGCTGCTCGTGCGGCTCGCCGCGCGCATGCTCTCCGCCGACGACGACCGCCCGGGCCTCGCCGCGTGCTCGATCGGCGGCGGCCAGGGCATCGCGATGATCGTGGAGCGCGTCGCATGAGCGGGATCGTCTTCGACCGCGTCTCGCACGACTTCGGCGCCGAGCCGATCGTCGACGACGTCTCGCTCGTCATCGACGAACGACGGGTCGGCATCGTCGGCGCGAACGGCTCGGGCAAGTCGACCCTCGCCCGCATGATCAACGGCCTCGTGACGCCGAAGACGGGTCGGGTGATCGTCGACGACCTCGACGTCGCGCGACGCGGTCGCGACGTGCGCCGCCGGGTCGGCTTCGTGTTCACGAACGCCGACAACCAGATCGTCATGCCCACGGTCCGCGAAGACGTCGCATTCACCCTGCGCCGCCATCGGCTGCCGGCCGAGGATGCCGCGGCGCGCGTCGAGGCGACGCTCGAACGCTTCGGGCTCATGGGCCTCGCCGATCGACCGGCGCACCGCCTCTCGGGCGGGCAGAAGCAGCTGCTCGCCCTCGCGTCGGTGCTCGTCGCCGACCCGGCGATCGTCGTCGCCGACGAGCCCACCACACTGCTCGACGCGCGCAACGCCCGGCTCGTCGCCGACCACTTCCGCGCGCTCGACCAGCGGCTCGTCGTCGTGAGCCACCAGCTCGAACTGCTCGAGGACTTCGACCGGGTGATCGTCATGGAGTCGGGCCGCGTCGTCGCCGACGACGAGCCCGCCGGTGCGCTCGCGGCCTACCGGTTCCTGATCGGCTGAGCGGCGGAATCGTGATCGGCGTCTTCCACCCCGGCGACTCGCTCGTGCACCGGGCGCCCGCGCTCCTGAAGCTCGGGCTGCTCGCCGTGCTCGTGACCGTCGTCGCGGTGCAGAGTTCGCTCGTCGTCCTGGGCGCCGCCGCTGCGGCGACCATCGTGCTGTTCCTCGTCGCGCGCCTTCCGGCGCGCGCCGCCTGGCGGCAGATCGTCCCCATCCTCTGGGTGCTCGCGTTCGCCGTGCCCGTGCAGTGGCTGTTCTCCGGCTGGGAGTCGGCGGCCACGATGGCGTTCCGGCTCGTGATCGCCGTTGCGCTCGCCGCGCTCTACACGCTCACGACGCCCGTCTCCGCGACCCTCGATGCCATGCAGCTGCTCTTGCGCCCGCTGCACCGATGGGTCGACGCCGACCGAGTCGGCCTCGCCCTCGCGCTCGCGATCCGCTGCGTGCCCCTGCTCGCCGACATCGTTCGCGAGGTGCTCGAGGCGAGGAAGGCCCGAGGTGCGGAGGGTTCGGTCACGGCGCTCGCGGTGCCCGTCATCGTGCGCGCGCTGCGCACGGCCGACCATCTCGGCGAGGCGCTCATCGCCCGCGGCTTCGACGACTGAGACGCACGCCTCGGCGCGCTCGCGTCGCGCCCGCCGCCGCGTCGTCCACCATCGGGGGTACATTGAGGGTCACTCGTCGGAAACCCTCGCGGAGGTGCGTGATGGATTGGTCCTTCTGGCTCGCGATCGGGGTGCTGATCGCCGTCTGGGCGGTCGGCCAGTGGATGTACACGCGTCGCCGCAAGGCCGGCCGCTCCGGCCGACCCGCGCCCGGCGGCACGGACGTCGCGAACTCGGTCGACGTCGAGCGCGAGAAGTCGATGCGGCAGATGCGCGGCGGCATGATGCCCTGACGTCCTCGCGAGAGGTGCGCGCCGCACGACCGCACACGGAAGAAGCCCGGAACCACGCGATTCGCGCGCTTTCCGGGCTTCTCTTGGTGCACCCCCAGGGACTTGAACCCTGAACCCACTGATTAAGAGTCAGCCTGAGTCCGTATCGACCTGTGTTATGCGCGTCGTCGCTCCGTCCTGAAACATCGCCGATCTCAGCCGTCACAGGGCTCGTGAGCCCTCGGCGTGCTCGCTTCGTCTACCGAACGTCCCCAAGCAACTCCCAAGCAATCCAAGCAACAGTCACCAGCGAGCTGGGCGACACGGAGGGGGTACCCCCGCCGAATCGAATTGGAGGCTCCTTAGGGAACGCTCACCGCCTTCATGAACGCGGGCCAAGTCGCCGGATCATTCCGTCCGACAGATTCCGAATCTGCAGGACAGGTCTCCTTGCCTGTACCCCGAAATGGGGCACGACGGCACCGACCACACCCCCGCGACCCTCAGTAGTATGCGGGGAACGCCCGGACTGAGGAGTGCAGTGCTGCCCGCGATCGATCTTGATACCGGCCACCTTCCGTTAGGCCGCTATCTAACGACACTCGACCAACTGGAAGAGCGCTACGTCACCGGCCAGGAGTACGATGCGTCGACAACGAGGCAGGGCATCTGGAACGACTTCCTTGATGTCACGAAGGGTCTTCGGGGGATGCTTCCGGTGTGTTATGTGTGGGTGTCGGGCAGCTTCATAAGCTCCAAGCTGAACCCCGAGGATATTGACGTCATGTACTGGTGCGAAGACGTCGATTTCAACCGAGTGCGCACCAGCGGGACGATCGTGGAGCAGTACGTGCTGCAGACGATCGCTCAATCTCGCCTACGCTCCGTCACGGGTCACCGGGTCGATAGCAGAATCGGTCGCTGGCATGCCCGACCCGAGACCGGCTTGCTCGATACGCCCGAGCACCACGCCTACGCGAGGTCGCGTGGCTTCTGGGACGATTTCTGGATGCGAATCCGATCGGGCGAGAAGGGCGATCCGCCCGTCCGGCTCGATGCCCTCCCGCGGCGCGGCTACGTCGAAGTCACGTTAGATGGTTGCAGCCATGAGTAAGTGGGACGAGTTCTTCGCGAGCGCAGACCACGACATCACTCATGCCGACATCATCTGGCGTGACGCAGAGGATCTCGCGCGCCTAAGCATCGAGTCTCTTGCGATCGATACAACCCTCGTTCGACGCGATCGTTCGCGAGGTTCCATCCGTCTTACTGGAACCGGAGTTCAAGGTCATTCCGTGCGGGTCGACAGCCTCACGAAGACGCTCGCGAACTTCCAGCGACTCGTGCTCGCATCGGGAATGGCGCTAGAGGGGCATCGTTCACTGAAGGGCCAGCCCCCGCCCCGTGTTTTGACCCGTACGCGTCTACGGGTGGAGGCCGCCCCATCGCCGGGCAGCCTAGTCGTCGCGTTCGTGGCTGACTCCCCCGTCGAAGCTGAAATCGCCCCCGACGGCCAGCCCGACATTCTGGGCGACGAATCAACCCTGCTAGACCGCTCGATTGAGAAGGCGATCGGGTTGCTGGCCACGGGCAAGGAGATCACTGCGAACGCCGATGACTCCGAGTTCATCGAACTGATCGAAGAGGCGGGGCCGCGCGTAGCGAGCACACTCCGAGACCTTGTGGAGTCCTTCATTGAATCGTCTATCGAGCCGGAGATCGTGTGGATGCAGCCGCGCACGCCGAAGGCGTTTGTGAGTGTGGCACTTCCAGAGCTACTCATGATCAGCAAGCTCGTCGCGGGACGTTCACTCGACCGCGACCCGGTCGAACTTGAGGGGATCCTGCATACGGTGAGCGACATGGCCCCTCTAAAGGTCACGACGATCGAGGGCGAGACCCTCACGGTAGAGGCGAAGGAACTCCCGTTCGAGGACATTCGAGCGTTGAACGTCGGCGACTACGTGCGGATCAAGGCGGAGGTAACCGAGGATCACACTCCCGGCGGGGAGCCGGTTGCCCGCTACACAGCGACCTCGGTTGAGAAGCTTGTGCCACCGAGGAATCAGTAGCGGCATGTACATCGGTGAGTTTCAATGGCTCGATTTCACTAACGTTCCCGGCCTGCTCGACTGGGTCGCGTTCGTCCTGGGCGGCTTAGGTATTGGCTTTACGATCGTGCAGTTGACGAGAAGCAAGGGTGCTCTCAAGGCCGCCGAACAAGCACTCGAATCCACGAGGGCCTCACTTGTCAGGAATCAGCTCGTGGCCGTCCTCCCGGCGTTCGAGGAAATCTCGCGTGAGATCGATGGCGCGCTTGAAGCGGATGACCGTAAGCGGATGGCGGAAG
Organism: Agromyces sp. NPDC055658; assembly: GCF_053618155.1. Taxonomy (NCBI): domain Bacteria; kingdom Bacillati; phylum Actinomycetota; class Actinomycetes; order Micrococcales; family Microbacteriaceae; genus Agromyces; species Agromyces sp. NPDC055658. Next base: position 57,938 of record NZ_JBSHHD010000025.1, read on the forward strand.
CCCTTCATCGGTTCTCATATCGAGCAGTGGAAGTGGTTGTTCTCCTGAAATCATCAAACGCAGGCTTTGAAGATCTCGCCAATGAGATTGCCAATGAAGGCTCAGACGCTTCCGAGGCACGCGGCAAGCTGTACGGCGAACCCACTGCAACAGTTGATGAACTCGTCGGCACCACGGCTTCGCAGATTCGACTATTGGCACCGAGGATTAGTGGTGTGGCCGTGTCAATCCGAAACGACCCGGGGAAGGGTGCAAATGCTTGACGACGGCGCTTGGCTTCGATTGATCAGTGGTCTCGCCGACGCGACCGAGAACGGCGACCTCGAATGGAGCTTGAAGTCAACCCGATCCGGCGAGGGTTTCTCGGCGATCATGCGAATGTACACGGACAGCCTCAATCCGAGAGTCATCTACTCCGCACACAGCAGGAGCGGCTTCTATGAATTGTCTGCAGGAGATGCTCTTGGGCACGCGCCTTATGAGCTCGCGGCGTGGGACATCACTGGTCAGAAGCAGAAACCACTCGGATCAATACGATCCTCTGTCGAAGTCGCCACAAGTTATGGATTGAACCAGGCCCTCGACCGGCTCTTCGCGATCGTCGCCGCAAACACCGAATCCGGCGATGAGATCGTCAACCGACTCCTGGGTGACTTCGAGGACCACTCGGCGGATCACTAGTGCACTAGTAGAAGCCTGCCGATTGGTCTCACCAGTGCGTAGCGACGAACGCGAGGGCCAGCCAGGCTAGTTGGGAGGGTCGGCCCGGAAGGTTGGTTAGCCCCTCCCGCCTCATAACCTCGCGTTCGTCGCAGTCGCCTTCACCCTGGGTCGAAGGCAGCATCCATCCTACTAAACAAACTTGCCGAGTAAGTATTACTCTCGTCGGCATGGACGATGTCAATTCGAGGTCAACTGGCCCGACGCCGAAGTCGATGCGAGTGCACGCCGATGCGGCGGCGAAGGCTTCGAAGGCGTGGGCACTGCGGGTCGCGGGTGGCTCGTGGGCCGAGATCGCGAGCATCGTGGGGTTCAGCGATGACACGGCAGCCTGCCGAGCGGTGAAGAACTACTTCGGCGAACTCCCCCAGGTCGATCGTGAGGAGGCGCGGGCGATGTGGCGTGCTCGGCACGAACTGCTCTGGAGGAAGGCCCTCGAAGATGTGAACAAGGGCAAGCCGGGAGGGGTTCGCGCGGGGGTCGCGGTCATGCGGTCGGCGTCCCTGCTCGACGGCCTCGACCAGCCGCACCGCATCGAGGTGACCGACCCGACGGCGAACGAGCTTGGCGACTTCGTTCGTCAGCTTGCCCGTGTGGCCGGGGCGAACTTTCCGATGGAAGGCAACCCCTTCAACGACGAGATCGAAGACGGCGAGGTCATCGACGAGACTGACGCCCCGTAGGCGGCCTAACGAAGCGGGATGGCGCAACGACACCAGCCATCCCTTGAAAGGCCCGCAGATCGCATCCTGTGGGCGCTGGGTTAACCAACGCTGGCCAGGGCTTAACAAGGTGAAGGGCCAGGGAACTACACCCCCGGCCCTTCTGCGATCCGCGACGGGTGACCAAACCCGCCCGACCGCTCACGGCACCCGCCCACCTAAGACAAACACCGTGGAGCTTCTCAACTCGACCAGTCGACCGACGCCCAACTCGGCTGCTCGGCCTCGGCCTTGCGGGCGGCTTCCTCGTCGAGTTCCCGGCGACGCTCGGCGAGTTCGGCATCGATAGATTCGCGCTCTCCGGACGGTGCCCACCGGGGATGCTGCAAGAAGTTCGTCCGCTTCACTGCAGCGAGCGCCTCGGGCCGATACGACCACGGCTCACCGTAACCCTCGGTGCGTTCCTCGTCGCCCGCGACCTCGACGAACAAGCGCAGTCCGGCGACATCGACGGCAAGCTCCCACCGCCCGAGAAGCTCGTAGGCTGCGACCTCGCGAATCCGCTCGATATCGGTCGGGCTCGATGCCTTCGTGAGCGCCCGGTCGCACTCGCGGCACACCGGGGCCGGAGACCCATCCGCCCACTGCAACGACGACCGCACCCAGCCGATACTCGACCGGCGACCGCACATCCCGCAGGCCCCGTCTCCGCACCGGCTCGGGCGCATAGCCCCGAGTGCACCGTTCACGGCCTCGCGGAGGGCCTCGCGATCGATCCAGCCCCACGGCTCGCCGATGTCGCGTTTCGCGATGTTCTCCGGCGCATCCCCGACCGGCCAGCGCTGTGCCGCGATCAAGGGTCGCCCGAAGCGCACGACGGCCACGCGGGCTTCGTTCGCGGTCACGTCGAGGCCGAGCAGTTCCTCGATCACGGCCTCGGCGGTCGGGTCGCCGTGACGATCGCACGCCCGCCGCCACATGTCGATGACCGGGCGACCGGCCAGAGCGCGAGCCTCGTCGACTTGGCGCTCGTAGGCGATGCTCGGCCCGTCGAGCCAGACCGCCTCGGGAAGCCGGGAGCCATGCCCTGCGGGCACGGTGACACCGCACACCCGGCATACCGCTCGCGGCAGATCACGCTGCCGAGCGTCGACCTCCGCAACCTTCGCCCGCAACGCCTGCACGCGCTCGCTCGTCCTCGGGCTCATCGCCGACCTCCCCGGTAACGAACACCACGAGCGACCCACTGCCGCAGCCTCCAAACCCGCAGGGCGAGTTCATCGAACCCGCCCGTCGCCGACGCGACCAGCGACTTGCGATAGACGCAGGCGGGGTGACCACCCGCGGCGAGCGCCGCCCTGGAGACCGATACGGCCCCGCCGCATACCCTGCAGTTGAACTCGATGTTCACTTCTCCTCCTCGGTCGCCCGGACATCGCCGGGAACGATGAACGCGAACCTGTAGTTCGCTTCCCACGGCGGGTCACCGGGGGTGACGTAGACGCCGTAGGGCTCAAGCTCGGCGAAGACCGCCTCCAACCGCTCCGGCGAGATGCCCGCAAGGTCGACCGGGCGAAGATTAGCCTTGCCCTGCAGTTCCTCAGTGAGCGCGACGTGCAGAACAATGCACGCGGCGAGCGAGAGCCGCGGAGCGATCTCGCCCGCCCAGGTCGCGAGTCGTGGGGTCGTCATGGGGTCTGCTCCTTGTTCGCTTCGTATGCACCCTTTTGTGACACCTCGCGCGGGGGTGTGACATCTGTGACATGTGTGACAGGAGAGCCATTTGTCACAGTTGTCACACTTGTCTCACCCCCCAACGGGGTCGTGACATTCGGCTTCTGGTACTGGCCCCGGATCGGCTGATCAACCTTTCCGGTCTTCACGAGGCGCGACAGGTTCATGGCGACGGTCGCCCGCCGATATTCGGGTTCGGAAAACTCGGCCATGATCTCCTTGGTCGACACCGCCCCTGGCGCGGCGAGGATGAACGAGAGCAGCTCCGTCCGCAGTTCGCCGTACTGGCCTGCATTCTCTTGGGCCACGACGCTCGCGACCGAGCGCTCGGTCGCCCCGAGCACGACGACCCGGCCCACCTCGGTCTCATCGCCGTCGTCGGTCGCGACCTTGGCGCTGTCGAGGCGGTACGAGAGGTTCCAATCGCCCTTCGAGTAGTTGCCCTTGTCGAGGCTCATCACCACGTCGCCCTCTTCCCGATCACGGGCGAACAGGATCACGGCGCGAGCGCTGTCCCGGTACGCGTGCGACCCGCTGAGGAAGTCGCTCGACGACCCGGCGCTGCCCTTCCGGAAGTGTGCGATCGCGGCGATGGTCGCGCCCGTCTCCTCGCCGATGAGCGCGAGCGTGTCGAGCACTGCGCGCACGTCGCGCACCTTGTCGTTGTCGCCGTCGAGGGTCGACGTGATCGGGTCGAAGATCACCAGCCCGGCCCGCGTGCGCTCGATCGCGTCGCGCAGCAGGTCGGCGTCGAGCGGCAGTTTCGGCACGGTCGCCCCGCCCCGGCTCTCGGCCTCGATCGCGAGGTGATGCATGCGTCGGAGGTCCACCCCGTTCGCGACCGCGCGCGGCACGACGACCGTAGCGAGCGGGTCTTCGTGGCTCACGAGCAGGACATCGGTCGGCCCGGCGAGATCGCCTTCGAGGGTGCCGTGCGTCGCCTGCCCGGCAAGGTGCAGCGCGAACGTCGACTTGCCGACATCCCCTCGGCCGGCGAGCAGAGAGACACCGCCCAGAGGCATCACCCCGCGCCAGAACCACCGCTGCCGCGCGGTGCCCACCGAGCCGAACGACGTGAGTCGGGCCGACCGGCTCGACCTGACGATCGCCTCGCCCGACCGCGTGCTCGGCCCGAAGTCGCGAAGCTCGCGAAGGTCATCCGAATCCCCGAGCGGCTGGCCCGCCCCCGGCAACACGACCGGCCAGTCGTCCACAACCTCACTCATGAGACTCCTCTGAGATGAACTCGGCCCAGTACTCCTCGGCAGCCTCATCGAGGCGACGGTCGAGGTCGCCGGGACGGTCGAACGCGATCCGATAGAACTTGTCGGCGTCGCCCTCGGCACGTTCGAGCCGGGCGTGCAGTTCCGCGACCTCGGCGTCGCGCGCATGCCAGCCCTGCGCCCAGCACGAGATGCAAGCCTCATGCGCTTCGTCGATCGGGTACTCGAACCCAGCCAACTGGGTACCCTGGGCTTCGGGATGCCGGGGCGATTCGAGCGCTCCGGCCTCCTCGGTCTCCACCGCCCTACCCTTCGAGGAGCAGCGCCGGGTCGATGCCGAGCGCGCGGGCAAGGTCGCTCGTGAGCACGTAGTAGCGCCCGCCGACCTTGCGCACCTCGCACGGGAACTCACCGGCCTGCGCGAGGAGGTAGGACTTCGCCCGCGAGATGCCGAGCCACTTGCCCGCCTCCGGGATGAGAAGCCGAGGCGGAAGATCGCGAAGGCCCTTCAGCGTGATTGCAGTTGCTGTCGTCATGTCTCAAGTGTCACCATCCGTGATAGGCAGTGACAGCGTATAATTTGTCATATGCAGCCGAGTTCCGATAACAACAGCCCGTTGTATCAGCATCTCGTCGATCAGATGGACGAAGCGACGCGCACGCGAGTCGAGCTGGAACTTGCCCGACGCGAACACGCGAGCCTCGTCAAGAGCGGCAACCCGACCTTCAAGCCCGCGGGCCTCACCGTGATCGCCCATAAGGAGGGGCCCGACCCTCTCGCGGTTTTCGTGGCGAGCATCAACGGCGAACCAGAGCCCCCCGGCAAGTTCGGCGTGCAGATCTTCGATCCCGTGGGCGGCGCGGTCTACACAGTGCTCGTGAACGATACGAACGAAGTTACTGAGGTGCGGGTTGCAGCAGATTCGGGCATGACCTTGGCAGATATCAAAGAACTCCCCCGCGACCGCATCACGTTCATTGCAAGGGAGTATGTGGCCGACAAGGACGGCGACCTCCGCCAGACGAAGAGTCGCGGTAGCGGGCCTCCCGCACTGTCGTATGTCGCGTCCGTAGCCCGCCGTGCGCGAGCGGCGGGAGTGTCACCCCGAGAGGCTCTGCGAGATCTCACGTGGGCCAGCCTCAGCACCGTCGACCGGTGGCTGCGAGACGCTCGCGAAGCGGGCCTGCTCGAACGCGACGGACGAGGCCGCAAGAAGAAGACCACGACGAACGGAGGCACGAAATGAACGGTGTTGGCGTGAACCAGAGGCACAAGCCCTGCACCTGCGAGCGCGTGCACGGCACGAACTGCACCGGGAACGGGCGCTGCCGGTGCCCGCGCGTGCATACGGCGAAGTGCCCGCACCGTATCCGCCCCGATGGCAAGACCGCGTGCGGCTGCCCGTGGGCCTATTCCGCCGAGACGAGCCGCAACGGCAAGCGCGTAGCGACGACCGGCTCGGGGTACACCTCGAAGACCGCCGCGATGCGTGCACGTGCCGAAGCCCTCGAAACGCTGAAGCGCGCACCGCTCGCCGCGCGTCGCGGGGAGACGCTCGGCGACTTCCTCGAATCGTGGATGAAGCGCAAGTCGACCGGCTCGAACGCACTGCGCGCCTCGACCCTTGTCGACTACGAGCGCTACGTCGCCACGATCACGGAGGCGATCGGAGGCACGCGTCTCCGTGATGTCACGCCCGACACTCTCGACGACCTGGAGCGCCATCTCCACCGGGCGAACCCCGCTGCGACGACTGCCCACGCGCGTGCCTTCGCCGTGCTCCAGTCGGCCCTGCGCGACGCGTACCGGCGCGGTCTCATCCTCGATGACCCGACCCGTCGCCGAGACGCCGTGCGCGCCCCGAAGCGCACTAGGAAGATGTTGCAGCCCGAGGAGTTCTCGCGGCTCATCGCATGGATGCAGCGACACGACGAGCGGCTCGCCGCCGTGTTCTGGGTCGCCGTCGCTACCGGCCTTCGCCGCGGCGAGATCTGCGGCCTTCGATGGGTTGATGTCGACCTCGACCGACACCGCCTGATCGTCGAGCAGCAGGCCGTGCAGATCGGTCGCGAGATCGTCGTCGGAGCACCGAAGACGCGTGCCGGTGAAGGGCGGGTCGTGATGCTCGACGACCGCACCGTCGAAGTGTTGCGAAGCGTGCAGGCACAGCAGGCGGCAGATGCCGCCGAGTGGGGAGATCTCTACGCGAACGATGCGCTGCTGGTGTTCACCCGCGAAGACGGTACGGGCTACGTGCCCGAGCAGTTGACGGCGGGGCTCCCCCGAATGATCAAGCGATTCAACTTCGAGCTTCGTATCGCGTCGCTTCCGGCGAACGATGATGAACTCGCAACCCTCGCGAAGTCTCGCGGCATGGGTGCAAGTCGACTCGCCGCGATCCGGCTCGATCCGACACTTACCGGCAGCCCCTTGCCCGTTGTGTCCCTCCACTCGCTTCGGCACCTCTCGGCATCACTGTTGCTCGGGGCGGGGCGCGGTCTTGCGGCGGTGCAGAGGCGTCTCGGGCACTCCTCGATCACCGTGACGAGCGACCTCTACGGCCACCTTGTGGAGTCGCTCGGGCGGGAAGATGCAACGGTCGCCATGGCGCAGATTTCGCCCCAGATTTCGCCCGAGTCCTAGCAATTCCCAAGCAATCCGCCCATCGAGGCCGGATACGACGAAACCCCCGGCTGCGGATCTTCCGCTAACCGGGGGTTTCTCTTGGTGCACCCCCAGGGACTTGAACCCTGAACCCACTGATTAAGAGTCAGTTGCTCTGCCGATTGAGCTAGAGGTGCATCGATTCGGGGCTGTTTTTCAACAACCGAACCGAGCGTCAACGTTATCAGGTCGTTCGCCGCTGCGCCAATCGAGCACGGCACGGCGTGTTCACCCGCGCCCGATAGCCTGAATCGCGTGACCGACCACGCCGAAACCACCGCCCTCGACCTCGCCGACGACCTCGAACTCGCCCTCGAGCTCGCCGACCTCGCCGACGCCGTCGCGATCGCGAAGTTCCGCGCCGTCGACCTCGCCGTGTCGACGAAGCCCGACCGCACGTTCGTGACCGAGGCCGACCTCGCCGTCGAACGGGCGATTCGCGATCGGCTCGCCGAGGCGCGCCCCGCCGACGGCATCCTCGGCGAGGAGTTCGGCACGTCGGGCGACACGACGCGTCAGTGGATCATCGACCCGATCGACGGTACGTCGAACTTCATGCGCGGCGTCCCGGTGTGGGGCGCGCTCATCTCGCTCGCGATCGACGGCGTGCCCGTCGTCGGCGTCGCCTCCTCCCCCGCGTTGGGCCGGCGCTGGTGGGCGGCGCGCGGCGCCGGCGCGTTCACGACGGATGCCTCGGGCGCGACCCCGCGCCGCATCGCCGTGTCGCAGGTGGCCGACCTCGCCGATGCCTCGCTGAGCTTCCAGAGCATCGCCCAGTGGCGCGAGGCCGGCTACCTCGACCGCCTGCTCGCCCTCGCCGAACGGGTCTGGCGCGATCGCGCCTACGGCGACCTGTGGTCGTACATGCTGCTCGCCGAGGGGCTCATCGACGTGACCGGCGAGTTCGACGTGAAGCCCTACGACCTCGCCGCGCTCGTGCCGATCGTCGAGGAGGCGGGCGGGCGATTCACCTCGATCACCGGCGAGCCCGGCCCGTGGCACGGCTCGGCGCTCGCGACGAACGGCCGGTTGCACGAGACGGTGCTCGAGGCGCTCGGCGAGCGGGCGTGACCGGCATGGAGTTCGTCGTCTTCACCGAACCGCAGCAGGGCGCGAGCTACGACGAGCAGCTCGCCCAGGCGCAGGCCGCCGAGCGCCTCGGCTTCGACGGCTGGTTCCGTTCCGACCACTTCCTGCGCATGGGCGACGGCGACCCGCTGCCCGGCCCGACCGACGCGTGGGTGACCCTCGCGGGCCTCGCCCGTGAGACCGAGCGCATCAGGCTCGGCACCCTCGTCTCGTCGGCGACGTTCCGCCACCCGTCGCTGCTCGCGATCCAGGTGGCCCAGGTCGACGCGATGTCGGGCGGCCGTGCCGAGTTCGGCCTCGGCACCGGATGGTTCGCCGAGGAGCACACCGCCTACGGCATCCCGTTCCCGCCGAAGCGCTTCGACCTGCTCGAGGAGCAGCTCGACATCGTCACGGGCCTCTGGGCGACGCCGGTGGGCGAGGCCTTCGACTTCGCCGGCGAGCACTATACGCTCGCCGGCGCACCGGCGCTCCCGAAGCCCGTGCAGTCCCGCGTGCCGGTCGTCATCGGCGGCGCCGGGCTGAAGCGCACCCCCGAGCTCGCGGCGCGGTTCGCGACCGAGTTCAACCTCGGCTTCCGCTCGGAGGACGAGATCGCCGCCGCCTTCGAGCGCGTGCGCCGAGCCTGCGAGGCGATCGGCCGCGACCCCGCGACGATGCGCACGTCCGTCGCACTGCCGACGGTCGTCGCGGAGCACGACGCCGACTACCTGCGCCGCCTCGCCGCGATCGACGAGGACCCCGACGACTTCGCCGAGGTCAACATCGCCGGAACGCCGGCGGCCGCGGTCGAGAAGCTCGAGCGGCTGCGCGAGCTCGGCGCCGACCGCGTCTACCTGCAGCTCGTCGACCTGCGCGACCTCGACCATCTCGAGCTCATCGCGGCCGAGGTGCTCCCCGCGCTTCGCTGACCCCGCGACGGATGCCTCGTGGCCGGCGCCGGCCACGAGGCATCCGCTCGCTCATCGACGGGCCGGCCGTGACGGCCTGCGGCTCCACGCCACGCCGATGAGGCAGAGCGCGCCGCCCACCATGCCGAGGACGGTCGGCAGCTCGCCGAGCAGCAGCCAGCCGAGCAGCACGACGATCGCGGGGACGGCGAGCGTCGCCGAGGCGGTGACGCCGGCCGGACTGCGCTTGAGCACGTACGCCCAGAGCAGGAACGCGACCGCCGACGGGAACACCCCGAGGTACACCATCGCCCAGACCGCGGGCGCGGGCGCGGCGCCGACCTCGACGACGGTCTGCGGCAGGAAGGGCAGCAGGGCGGCGGCGCCGATCGCGCAGCCCACCCACGTCGCGCTCAGCGCGTCGGTGTCGCGCAGGGCGACCTTCTGCACGAGCACGCCGAGCGCGTAGAGCAGCGCGGCCAGGAGGCCGAGGACGACGCCCAGCGGATCGGCGTGATTGCCGACGCCGCCGGTCGCGATGAGCACGACGCCCGCGAAGGCGACGAGCATGCCGACCACGAGCGAGCGCGGGAAGCCCTCCTTGAGGAACACGCCGGCCGCGACCGCGACGATGAGGGGTGCGACGTTCACGAGCATCGCGGCGGTGCCGGCGTCGAGATGCCGCTCGGCGAGGTTCAGCACGAGGGTGTAGCCGGCGAACCAGAGCACGCCGTACAGGGCCACGAGTGCGAGCGAGCGTCCGCGCGGCAACGGCGGCCGGCGAACGAGGGCGACGGCGACCAGTGCCGCGGTGCCGACGAGTTGCCGGCCCAGCGCGAGGGGGCCCGGCGAGAGCGCGTCGCCGACGAAGCGGATGGCGATGAACGCCGAGGCCCAGAGCACCAGGACGACGAGCATCGCCGTCAGCACCTTCCACCCCGGCGAGGGTGTCGACGCGGTCACGGCTGGCGGCTGGAGGCTCGGGGCGGCGGTTCGCATTCCCCCAGCCTGACGATCGGATCATCTCAGCACAAGCGAACGATCCTTGGGTTCGATTAAGCAGAACTGTACGATTGTGATCATGGTCGATCCGCACCGGCTCCAGGTCTTCCGCACCGTCGTGCTCACGGGCTCGATCAACCGCGCGGCGGCCCGACTCGGCTACACCGCGTCGGCCGTGAGCCAGCACGTCAGCGCCCTGCAGCGGGAGACCGGCCTGACCCTCGTCGAGCGCCGCGGTCGCGGCATCGTGCCGACCTCGGCCGGTGTCGCGGTCGCCGATCGCGCCGGTCGCGTGCTCGATCACCTCGCGGACTTCGATGGCGCGGTCGACGACCTGCGGGCGGGTCGCAGCGGCACGATGCGCATCAGCTGCTTCATGTCGGCGAATCGCGCATGGATGCCGCCCGTCGTGGCCGAGCTCGCCCGCACCTACCCCGACCTCCGGCTCGAGCTCTCGATGGTCGAACGAGCCGGACAGCTCTCAGGCGAGCCCGACCTCGAGCTCTACATCGCCGAGTCGATCCGCGGCGACCGCGACCCGGCGGTGGCCGACGGCTCGCCCGACGGCTACGACCTGGAAGAGCTGCGCACCGAGGGCTACGTCGTCGTGGTGCCCTCGGGACACCGGCTCGCCGCGCGCGAGTCGATCGGACTCGTCGAACTCGAGGGCGAGCCGTGGATCGACAACGACGACGCGCACGGGCCGTGCCGCGAGATCGTGCTCTCGGCGTGTGCGGCACTCGGGTTCGCACCGCAGTACCGCCTGCACGCGCCCGATTACACGAGTGCCTTCGACTACGTCGAGCAGGGCGTCGGCATCACCGTGCTGCCCCGCCTCGGCGCGATCGGACTGCCCGACGGCGTCGAACTGCGGCCCATCGCCGACACGGCCGCACGGCGCCGCATCATGATGCGGGTGAAACGGTCGATGCGCACCCACCCGGCGGTGCTGCGCGCCGCCGAGCTGCTGAGGGCGGCGGCCCGGCGCGACTGACCGCGGCGCCGGCCCCCTCGGATGCCTCGTGCCCGGCCACGAGGCATCCGGATCGTTCGACGCGTGCGATCAGGGTCGCAACTCGGGCAGCGGCCCGCCGCCCCGGGCGTCGGCCCAGAGGTCGATGCCGGCGTCGCCGGCGAACCGGTCGATCTCGGTGAGCTCGTCGGCGGTGAAGTCGCGGCGGTCGACCGCCGCGACGTTCTCTTCGAGCTGCCGCACGCTCGACGCCCCGACGACGAGGCTCGTCACCCGCTCGTCGCGGAGCGCCCAGGCGAGCGCGAGCTGCGCGAGCGACTGCCCGCGGCGCTCCGCGATCGCGGCGAGCCCGCGGATGCGCTCGAGGGTCTCGTCGGAGAGCATCGAACGGTCGAGCGACCCGTCGGCCGCCGCGCGCGAATCGGCCGGGATGCCGCCGAGGTACTTGCCGGTCAGGAGGCCCTGCGCGAGCGCGGTGAAGCCGATGACGCCGAAGCCGTCGTCGGCCGCCGCGTCGAGGAGGCCCTCGGTCTCGATCCAGCGGTTCAGCATGGAGTACGACGGCTGGTGGATCGTGAGCGGCGTGCCGCGCTCGGCGAGCAGGCGCGCCATCTCACGGCTCTGCTCGGCCGAGTACGACGAGATGCCGACGTACAGCGCCTTGCCCTGCCGCACGATGTGGTCGAGGGCGGCCGCCGTCTCTTCGAGCGGCGTGCCGGGGTCGGGGCGGTGGTGGTAGAAGATGTCGACGTGGTCGAGGCCGAGCGCGGTGAGCGAGCGGTCGAGGCTCGCGACCAGGTACTTGCGGCTGCCCCCCACGCCGTGCGGCCCCGGCCACATGTCCCACCCGGCCTTCGTCGAGACGACGATCTCGTCTCGGTAGGGGGCGAGGTCGCTCGCGAGGATACGGCCGAAGTTCTCTTCGGCGGCGCCGTACGGCGGGCCGTAGTTGTTCGCGAGGTCGAAGTGCGTGATGCCGAGGTCGAATGCCCGGCGCACGATCGCCCGCTGCGACTCGAGCGGCCGATCGTCGCCGAAGTTCTGCCAGAGCCCGAGCGAGAGCAGCGGCAGCTGCAACCCGGACCGACCGGTGCGGCGGTGTGGCATACGGTCGTATCTGGCGGCATCGGCGATGTACGGCATGCAGTCATGCTAGCCAGACTCACCGACACGGGCCGTGCGCGGCCCGGCCCGCCTCGAGCCGTATTCCGTTGCCGGTATCCGTCGCACCATGGACACGATGGACAATCGGCTCCGACAACTTCACCGCACCGGCCATATGGCGCCGTGCCGCGCGACTGGCAGGATCTTCAACCATCGCGACGCGACTCCCCCACCGCGCGCAGCCCCGACGAAGGATCCGACGATGGACGAGCACCAGCCCGAGAACTGGTACTGCCCCGAGCCCGACTGCGACTACTGCGGGGGCGCGTTCACCGACTGAGCCAGCACGTCGTCCCCGACGACACCCGACCCGTACCGTCCCCGACGCAGAACGCCCGGCGACTC
>NZ_JBSHHD010000026.1:0-64609 GCF_053618155.1 Agromyces sp. NPDC055658
GTCCGGCATTCGCCCGAATGCCGGACGACGCGCTGACGTTCAGCGTTCGAGCGGGCGCCAGACGACGACGGCGTTCTCACGGCGCGCGCGCGTGCCGGCCTTGAGGGTGATCACCTCTCCGGCCGAGCCGGCCGCGAAGATGCGCCGGCCCGGGCGGTTGAGCATCTCGTCGGCCAGTGCCGCCTCGAGCTCGCGCACGCGGGCCCGCAGCGACTGCACCTCGTCTTCGAGCCCGAGCACCCTGCGGATGCCTTCGAGGCTCACGCCCTCGCTCGACAGCTGCGCGATCTCGCGCAGCTGGGTGACATCGCGCATCGAGTAGCGGCGCGACTTGCCCGCTGTGCGCGTCGGCGAGACGAGGCCCAGCCGGTCGTACTGCCGCAGCGTCTGCGGGTGCATGCCCGCGAGCTCGGCTGCGACCGAGATGACGAAGAGCGGGCTCGTCTCGTTCATGTCAGCCCCGGGCCTTCGCGAGCAGTTCGTCGCGCGGGTTCTCGTCGGGCAGCGCCGCGGCGAGTGCCTCGACGGCCGCCTGCGCGTCCTTCGAGAGGTGCGACGGCACCGCGATCTGCACGACCGCGAGCAGGTCGCCCGTGCCCTTCTTGGTCTCGACGCCGCGCCCCTTCACGCGCAGCACGCGGCCGCTCGGCGTGCCGGGCGCGACCTTGAGCTTCACGGGGTCGCCGCCGAGGGTCGGCACCTGGATGGTCGCGCCGAGCGCGGCCTCGGTGAAGGTCACCGGCACGGTGACCCGCAGGTTGAGCCCGTCGCGCTCGAAGACGGGGTGCTTGCGCACGTTGACGGTGAGGATGAGGTCGCCCGTCTCGCCGCCGTCGGGCGAGGGATGGCCCTTGCCGCGCAGCCGGATCTTCTGGCCGTCCGAGACGCCCGCCGGGATGCGCACCGTGATCGGCTTGCCGTCGGCCGTCTGCAGGGTGACCTGGTCGCCCTTGGTGGCGGTGATGAAGTCGAGCGTCGTCGTCGCCGAGACGTCCCGGCCCTTGGTCGGGCCGCCGAACCCGCGGTACCCGCCGGTCGACTGGCCGAACCGGCCGCCCCCGAACAGGCCGCTGAGCAGGTCGTCGTACTCGGCGCCGCCGCCCTGCTGGAACGTGTAGCGCTGCCCACCGCCCTGGCCGAACATGCCGCCGAAGACGTCGTCGAAGCCGCCCTGGCCGCCGGCGCCCGGCGCGGTGAACCGCGCGCCCGTGCCCATCGCCCGGATCGCGTCGTACTCCTTGCGCTGCTCGGGGTCGGAGAGCACCGCGTTCGCCTCGCTGATCTCCTTGAACTTCGCCTCGGCCGCAGCGTCGCCCGGGTTCTGGTCGGGGTGGTACTTGCGCGCGAGCTTGCGGTAGACCTTCTTGATCTCCGCGTCGCTCGCGTCCTTGGAGACGCCGAGCACCTGGTAGAAGTCCTTGTCGAACCAGTCCTGACTGGCCATCGGCACCTCCTCTCTCTGAGTCTGTCTGAAATGGGTCCGGTGGTCGAGTAGCGCGTATCGAGACCTGATGCGCGGGTCTCGAGACGCTTCGCTACTCGACCACCGGGGAGTGGGTGCGGCGGGGCTAGACCGCCGGCGTCTTGACGACGACCTTCGCGGCGCGCAGCTGCACGCCGCCCAGCGTGTACCCGGTCTCGACGACATCGGCGACCGTGTCGACCTCGACCTCGTCACTGGGCTGCTGGAAGATCGCCTCGTGGCGCTGCGGGTCGAACGGCTCGCCGACCTCGCCGAACGCGGCGAGCCCGAGCTTCTCGACGGCGCCGCGCAGCTTCGCGGCGATCGTCGCGAAGGGCGAGTCCGCCTCGAGGTCGCCGTGCTTCTCGGCGCGGTCGAGGTCGTCGAGCACCGGCAGCAGCACGGCGACGGCCGCACCGACTGCGCGCTCGCGCTCGATCTCGCGGTTCGCCTCGGTGCGCTTGCGGTAATTCGCGTACTCGGCGGTCACCCGCTTGAGGTCGGCGAGGTGCTCGTCGCTCGGCTCCTGCACCTCGGCGTTCGCCGCGTTCAGGATGTCGTCGACGGTGAGCTCGGTCTCGTCCTCGATGAGGTCGGATGCCTCGGGGGCGCCCTCCTCGGGCGCCCCGTCGGCGGCCGGCTGCCGAACCTCACCGGTTTCGGGGTCGATGCGCCGCTTGTCGCGGATCACCGGCTCCTCGTGGTTCTGGTTCTGCTCGTCGGTCATGACTACTTCTTCTCCTCGTCGTCGTCCACGACCTCGGCGTCGACCACGTCTTCATCGGACGCGGCGTCGCCCGCCTGGCCCGTGGCCGAGGCGTCCTCGCCGGAGGCGGAGGCATCCGCCGCCTGCGACTGGGCGTAGATGGCCTCGCCCAGCTTGGTCTGCGACTGCGAGAGCTTCTCGAACGCGGTCTTCACCGCGGCGTCGTCGTCGCCCGCGAGCGCCGACTTCAGCGCGTCGACGTCGCCCTGCACCTCGGACTTGACGTCGGCGGGGAGCTTGTCGTCGTTGTCCTTGATGAGCTTCTCGACCGAGTAGGCGAGCTGCTCGGCGGAGTTGCGGGTCTCGGCCGACTCGCGACGCGCCTTGTCCTCCGCGGCGTGCTCTTCGGCCTCGCGCACCATGCGGTCGATGTCGTCCTTCGGGAGGCTCGAGCCGCCCGAGATGGTCATCGACTGCTCCTTGCCGGTGCCCTTGTCCTTCGCGGAGACGTGCACGATGCCGTTGGCGTCGATGTCGAAGGTGACCTCGATCTGCGGGATGCCGCGCGGCGCGGGAGCGATGCCGGTCAGCTCGAACGTGCCGAGCGCCTTGTTGTCGCGCGTGAAGTCTCGCTCGCCCTGGAAGACCTGGATCGCGACCGACGGCTGGTTGTCGTCGGCGGTCGTGAAGGTCTCGCTGCGCTTCGTCGGGATGGCCGTGTTGCGCTCGATGAGCTTGGTCATGATGCCGCCCTTGGTCTCGATGCCGAGGCTGAGGGGGGTGACGTCGATGAGCAGCACGTCCTTGCGCTCGCCCTTGAGGACGCCCGCCTGGAGGGCGGCGCCGACGGCGACGACCTCATCGGGGTTGACGCCCTTGTTGGGCTCCTGGCCGGTCTCCTTCTTGACGAGGTCGGACACGGCGGGCATGCGGGTCGAGCCGCCGACGAGCACCACGTGGGCGACGTCGCTGAGCTTGATGCCGGCCTCGCGGATGACGTCCTCGAAGGGCTTCTTCGTGCGGTCGAGCAGGTCGCTCGTCATGTTCTCGAACTCGGCGCGCGTGAGCTTCTCGTCGAGGTTCGCCGGGCCGTTCTCGGTGAGCGAGAGGTACGGGAGCTGGATGTTCGTCGACAAGCTCGACGAGAGCTCCTTCTTGGCCTGCTCGGCGGCCTCCTTGAGGCGCTGCAGGGCGATCTTGTCGTTCGCGACGTCGACGCCCGTCGAGTCCTTGAACTTCTTGATGAGCCAGTCGACGATGCGCTGGTCCCAGTCGTCGCCGCCGAGGCGGTTGTCGCCGGAGGTCGCGCGGACCTGGATGGTCGAGAAGTCGTCGTCCTTGCCCACCTCGAGGAGCGAGACGTCGAACGTGCCGCCACCGAGGTCGAAGACGAGGATGAGCTCGTCCTCCTTGCCCTTGTCGAGACCGTACGCGAGCGCCGCGGCGGTGGGCTCGTTGATGATGCGGAGCACGTTGAGGCCCGCGATCTCACCGGCCTCCTTCGTGGCCTGGCGCTCGGCGTCGTTGAAGTACGCCGGCACGGTGATGACCGCGTCGGTGACGGTGTCGCCGAGGTACTGCTCGGCGTCGCGCTTGAGCTTCTGGAGGATGCGGGCCGAGATCTCCTGCGGCGTGTACTTCTTGCCGTCGATCTCGTCGGTCTTCCAGTCGGTGCCCATGTGGCGCTTGACCGACGCGATGGTGCGGTCGACGTTGGTGACGGCCTGGCGCTTCGCGGTCTCGCCGACGAGCACCTCGCCGTCCTTGGTGAATGCGACCACCGACGGGGTGGTGCGGAAGCCCTCCGCGTTCGCGATGACGACCGGCTCGCCGCCCTCGAGGACGCTCACCACGGAGTTCGTGGTGCCCAGGTCGATTCCAACTGCACGTGACATGTGTGTTTCTCCTTCTCCCGGCGTTCGGTGGTCGAGTAGTGCCGCGCAGCGCGACGCGTGTCGAGACCCCTTCGCCGGATACCGGTTCGGCCTTCCTGGCCCGCAACCGAAGTCAGATGCGTCAAGACTTGAGCCTTGACGACTCAAGCCTCGCAGTGCCACGTGAACGTGTCAAGTCGGCGGGGCGAAACTTGAGTGTACTTGACTCAACTCACGGCGGGCGCTCAGTATTCCGCCCGCGCGGCATTCCGCCCGAGGCAGTAGCCTGCCGATCATGGATGCGCGCGAGGACGACGAACAGCTCGTCGCCGCAGAACTCGCCCGGTACGACCGCGAGCTGCGACGGTACCGTCGCCTGCGCAGTCGCATCGAGGCCGACTTCGCCCGCCGCCTCGACGCGGCCGGCTTCCGCTACTTCCAGGTCACCGCGCGGGTGAAGTCGCGCGAGTCGTTCGAGCGGAAGGTGCGCCGCGCCCCCGACCGCGAGGTGCGCGACATCCTCGGCGTCCGCGTGATCGCGCACTTCGAAGGCGACCTCCCCGCCATGGAGCAGGTCGTCCGTGAGGCGCTCATCGTCGACGACGACTCCTGGGTCGACAAGTCCGAGCTCCTCCCGATCGATGCCTTCGGATATCGATCGGTGCAGTTCGTCGGCCAGATCGCCGGCTCGTCCGGCCGGCGGGGCGGCGGTGACGCCGAGGTCGACGCCCCGCTCGTCGAGGTGCAGCTGCGCACCGCCCTGTCCGACACGTGGTCGGAGCTCGAGCACGACTTCCGCTACAAGTCCGCTCGCCAGCTCCCGCGCGAGGTCGACCGCCTCTTCGCCCTGTCGGCGGCGCTCCTCGAGCAGGCCGACGAGAACCTCGACCGCATCCGCCGTCAGGTGGAGGAGGAGCGCACGGCCGGCCCCGCCGCGCGCGGAGACGGCGGCGGCGAGCGCGGCTACATCGGCCGATTCATCCAGTACGACGGCGACTCCCGCTCCCTCGACCAGGTCGTGACCGCCGCCCTCGACGTGCCGTTCGGCGTCGTGACCGGCGCGGGCCGGGAGCTGCGCAGCGTCGTCCGCGCAGCCGGCTGGCTCAGGTACGAGGCGCTCGTCGACGGGTTCGCCGAGTACTCGGAGCTCGGTCGCCGGCTCGCGATCGCCTGCGCGAGCACGAGCAACGACCTCCTCCTGGCCGATGCCGAGCCCCAGCGCCCTGCCCGCGCGTTCCGCGGGATCGGCACGTACTGGACCGCACTGGCTGCGGCGCTCCTCGGAGGCGAGCCGATCCGCGAGAGTCGCGTCCCCGACGGCCGGCTCGCCGAGTACCGGGTGGTCGCCGCGTACCTCTACGCGAACCCCGATGCCTCGGCCCTCGGCGTGCGCAGCCGCTACGGTGCGATCGCGGCACCCGTCGGCACGCTCGACGACGCGGGGTTCCGGCCGATCGACCTCGGCTGAGCAGAGCCTGCGCCCTCTTCCGGCCGCCCGCCGAAGCGACCAGAATCGAAGCATGGACGAGACAGCAGAGGGCCGCACGCCGACGCGATCGATGCCGCCCGAGGAGTGCTGGGAACGCATCGAGGCCGCCCCGTACGGGCGCATCGCACTGGCGGCCGCGGGCGAGGTCGACATCTTCCCGGTCAACCACCGGCTCGACGCGCGCGGCGATCGACCCGTGATCGTGTTCCGCACCGCGGCAGGCACGAAGCTGCTCGAGCTCACCATCCACCACGGCGTGGCGTTCCAGGTCGACGGGTACTCGGCGACCGAGGCGTTCAGCGTCGTCGTGAAGGGCACCGCAGAGGAGTTCGACCGCGAGAGCGAGATCGCGGCGGCCGAAGAACTCGGCGTCCGGCCCTGGGCGCCCGAGACGAAGGACCGTTGGGTGCGCATCATCCCGACGGAGGTGCACGGGCGCTCGTTCGAGCTCTCGGCCGACTGATCACTGGCGCCGAGCGCCGGCGTGCGCGTCGGGGAGCACCCTGATGCTCCGCGGCTCCACGCAGCCCTAGACTCGCGCTCATGCGCCGTTCCCTGCAACGCCTCGCCCTGACCGCTGCCCTCCCGCTGCTCGTGATCGGGCTGAGCGCCTGCACGGGCGCGCCGTCGACGGAGCCCACATCCGAACCCACGTCCGAACCCACGTCGGACGCCACCGTCGCACCGAGCACGGAGCCGACGGAGACCGCCGCCGCCGCGACATGCGACACCGTGCTCACCGACGAGGCGTACGCGAAGCTCGACGCCGACGGACTCACCCCTCGCGACACGATCACGCACACCGAGTTCATCGGCGAGATGCTCGACGCGGGCGCACTCGGCTGCCGCTGGGGGAAGGAGGCCACCGACATCACACTCGATGTCGCGCAGCTGGCCGTCGATGACGCGGCCTGGCCCGAGTGGGAGGCAGCGCTCGCGACGGCCGGGTACACCCTGACCAACGACCCGGTGCCCGGCGCCTACACCGGTCCCGTCGAACCGGGCTCGGGCATCAGCCCCGTGGTCGTCCGGACCGACGGCGCGATCACCTTCCTGAGCGCTCCCACCTTCGCCGCCTGGGTCGCGCCGACCGGCGCGTAGCCCCGACGCTCGCGCTCGCGCGGCGTCACGGTGTGCGGCACGAGGCATCCGAACTGATTGAATCGACGGATGCGCCGAACCGCCGTGACCGCCCGATGAACCCGGTCGAATTCCTCGTGCTCACCGGCGGCGGCGTCGTCGCCGGCATGATCAACTCGGTCGTCGGGTCTGGCTCGCTCGTGACGTTCCCGATGCTGCTCGCCTTCGGCTACCCGCCCGTGCTCGCGAACGTCACGAACAATGTCGGCGTGCTGCCGGCCTCGCTGACGGCGACGATCGTCGGGCGCTCGGCCTTCGCCGGCGAGTGGCGCCGGCTCGCGCTCTACCTCTGCTTCTCCGCGGCGGGCGGCGTGACCGGTGCGCTCCTGCTGCTGCAGCTGCCGACCGAGGCGTTCGACATGATCGTGCCGGTGCTCATCGTCGTCGCCCTGCTGCTCGTCGTGTTCGGGCCGGTGATCCGCCGGTGGACCGCCCGGCTGCACGGCCAGGCCGAGCACCGCGACCACCCCGCGGCGACCATGGCCGTCGCCGGGCTCACCGCGGTGTACGGCGGGTACTTCGGCGCCGCGCAGGGCGTGCTGCTCATCGCGCTGCTCTCGATCACGATGGCGGGCTCGCTCGTGCGCGCGAACGCGTACAAGAACGCGATGGCCTCGACCGCGAACCTCGCGGCGGCGATCGTGTTCGTGCTCGTCACCGAGGTGGCGTGGCCGGCGGCGATCGCGATCGCGATCGGCGCGTTCGTCGGCGGGTGGCTGGGCGGCCGCTACGGGCGGCACATCCCGCAGACGGCGTATCGCGTCGTGATCGTCGTGATCGGCGTCGCCGCGCTGGTGTGGTTCCTGGTGCGCTGATGCCGTGCACCCTGCTTCAATCGACTGAGGAGGGTTCATGGACTGGTCTGAAGTCGGGCGCGACCGTTCGCTCTCGGTGCCCGATCGGCTGTCGATCAGGCTCGAGCGGCTGATCCTCGACGGCACCCTGCAGCCGGGCGAGAAGCTGCCGCCCGAACTCGAGCTCACCCAGCGGCTCGGGGTGTCGCGGGTGTCGTTGCGGCAGGCGCTGCACGAACTCGAGCGCCGCGGGCTGATCGACCGCAAGCCGGGTCGCGGCACCGTCGTGCTCTCACCGTCCGACGCGCGCGACGCGTCGAGCGCGGCGCTCGCCGATGTCCTCGGTTCGACGCACTCCGAGATCCCGCACATCCTCGAACTGCGTTCGATCATCGAGCCCCCGATCGCCGCGCTCGCCGCACGGCGGGCGACCGAGCGCGACCTCGCCCAGCTCGAGCAGCTCGTCGAGGCGATGGCCGCCCCCGAGTCGCACGGGCACTACGCCGAACTCGATCGCGCGTTCCACCAGGCGATCGCGCAGTACACGCACAACCCGCTGCTCGCGATGCTCAACGAGCAGATCGCGAACCTCATCGCACCCAGCCGCTCGACGGTGCTGCAGACCGACGAGCGGCGCGAGACGTCGACCGCCGCGCACCGGCGCATCCTCTCGGCGATCGCGGGCGGCGACCCCGAGGCCGCCGCGCGCGAGGCCGCGGCGCACCTCGTCGAGGTGCAGCAGCAGATCGAGATCGCCGCAGCGTCCGCGAACGCGCGGTCGGCGGGCGCCTAGCGGTCGAGGAGCGCCTGGCGGTCGAGGACGCCGCGCTCGACGACCGCGGCCAGGAACTCCAGGATCACGTGCGCCGCGAGGCTTCCGGTCTGCCCGACGATGTCGTGGGGCGGCGAGACGGTGTTGACGTCGAAGACGACGACCTCGAGCGAGGCGACGCCGCGCAGCAGCTCGAGCCCCTCCGCGGTGCTGAGCCCGCCCCACGCCGGCGTGACGACGCCGGGCGCCACCGACGGGTCGAAGACGTCCATGTCCCAGCAGAGGTAGACCGGCCGTGAGCCGATGGCCTCGCTGATCTCCGCGAGCACGTCCGCGACGCCCCGCTCGCGCACTGCGCGCATGGATCGCACGCGATAGCCGAGCGCTTCGGCGAAGCCGACGACCCCCGGCCGCCCGGCGAGCTCCGTGTCGCGGATGCCGACGTGGAACGAGCGGGCGACGTCGACGATGCCCTCGCGTGCCGCGTGCACGAACGAGTTCGCGTTGTTGAACTCGAACGGCTCGAACAGGTCGTACGCGTCGGTGTGCGCGTCGAAGTGCACGACGACCAGGTCGGGGTGCCTCCTGTGGGCCTCCCGGAGCTGCGGGAGGGTCACCGCGCCGTCGCCTCCGATCGTGATCGGGATCACCCCCGAGTCGAGCAGCGCGCCGACCTCGGCGGCGATCCGCCGGAAGGCGTCGTCGACCTGACCGGGGGTGACCTCGAGGTCGCCGAGGTCGACGAGCCCCAGGTGATCGACGGGGTTGATCCCGAGGTCCTCCGCGGTCTCGGCCACGAGGAGCGAGGATGACCGGACGTGAGCCGGGCCTCCCCGCCCTCCGATGCGCGACGGATGCGATCCCATGTCGAACGGGATCCCGAGCACGGCGGCCCGGGCTCCCTCCGCCGAGGCGGCGTGCGGTACGCCGAAGAGGGTGCCGGGCGCGCGTCGCCGATCGTTGACGGTCATCGAGCCATCCCTCCCGTCAGAGCACCTTCGAGAGGAACTGCCGCGTCCGCTCGTGCTGGGGCGCGGTGAAGACCTGCGCCGGCGGTCCCGACTCGATGATGCGGCCCCCGTCCATCACGATCACCCGGTCGGCGACCTCGCGGGTGAAGCCCATCTCGTGGCTCACGATGATCATGGTCATGCCGGCCTTGGCGAGGTCGCGCATGACCGCGAGGACCTCGCCCACCATCTCGGGATCGAGCGCACTCGTCGGTTCGTCGAACAGCATGAGCGCCGGCCGCATCGCGAGCGCACGGGCGATCGCCACGCGCTGCTGCTGTCCGCCCGAGAGCGACCTGGGTCGCGCGTCGGCCTTGTCGGCCAGGCCGACCCGGGCGAGCAGCTCGCGTGCGTAGCCGACGGCCTCGGACTTCTTCTCGCCCTTCACCCGTACGGGCGAGTGCCAGATGTTCTCGAGCACCGTCATGTGGGGGAACAGGTTGAAGTGCTGGAACACGAAGCCGATGTCCGCCCGCTGCCGGGCGAGGTCCCGCGCCGACCGCTCGACGAGCCTGCCCTTGCCGTTCGCGTGCTGCCCGATCTGCTCGCCGTTGACGTCGATCTCGCCGCCGTCGATCGGCTCGAGGCGGTTCAGCGTGCGCAGGAAGGTGGTCTTGCCGGCGCCCGAGGCGCCGACGAGCACGACGACCTCTCCGCGCTCGACCTCGACGTCGATGCCGCTCAGGATCTCGCGGTCGCCGAAGGACTTGCGCACCCCGACGGCGCGAACGATCGGCCCCCGGGTCTCGATCGGGGTGGCCACGGTGTAGTCGTTCATCGTCCGCTCCTCAGTAGGCGTCATCGGTCTGCAGCACGCGGGATGTCTCGGCCGTCGCCTGCGCGGGCGACGCCTTGCGGCTCCGGAGGCCGAAGAGCCGCTTCCACGCCGACTCGGCCCTCGGCAGCCCGGCGCGTGCGTTGAGGCTGTTCTCGATCGCCGTCTGGGCGACGGTCCACACCGTCGTGAGCACCAGGTAGTAGATGGCGATCACGAGGTAGATCTCGAAGACCTTGAACGTCGACGACGCCATCGTGCTGCCGACCTGGAACATCTCGGCGACGCCGATGATCGAGAGCACCGAGGTGGTCTTCATGAGGCCGTTGAACGAGTTGCCGAGCGGCGGCACCATGATGCGGATCGCCTGCGGGACGACGATGTACCTCATCGCCCCGAGCGGGGTATGACCGAGTGAGAGCGCCGCTTCGTTCTGGCCGCGCTCGACCGACTCGAGGCCCGAGCGGACGATCTCCGAGATGTAGGCGCTCTCGTGGAGCATGAGGCCCACGATCGAGGCCTGGACGGCGCCCTTGATGAGCACCCCCGCGAGGTCGGCGTCCTCGAAGCGGAACAGCCCGACAGCCGCGAACCCCGTGTAGATGATCACCAACTGCACGAGCAGCGGCGTGCCGCGGATCACCCAGACGTACAGGCTCGCGATGATGCGCAGCGGCAGGAACCGGCTCCGCCCCATGAGCGCGATGACGAGTCCGAGCACGAGCGCGAGCACCATCGAGACCACCGAGATGATGATCGTGAGCGCGAGCCCGTTCAGGAACTGCTCGCTGGGCGTCAGCAGGCTCTGCCAGAAATAGGTCCAGTCGAATGTCATGGGTCTCCTCCGAGGTGACTCGTGTCGCGGGGTGCCCGAGCGGACTACTCGCCGGCGGTGATGTCGGCGCTCTGCACGCCCCACTTCTCGAGCAGCGCGGCGTAGTCGCCGTCGTCGATGATCTGCTGCATCGCACCGTCGAGCGCCTCGTTGAGCGCGGTGTTGTCCTTCAGCGTCGCGGCGCCGATCTTGATCTTGCCGACCGGCTCGCCAGCCATCACGAGCGCGCCGTCGGACTCGCGGTTGTAGAAGTCCATGATCTCGGAGGTGTCGATGAACGCGTCCTGCTGCCCCGTGATGACCTGCTGCACGGCGGCGGTGCCCTCGTCGACGAGGGTGAGGTTGAGGGCCTTCTCGCCGTCGGCCTCGCACTTCGCCGACAGCTCCTCGGCGCCGTTGCCGCCGGTGGCACCGGTGATCGCGACGACCTTGAGCCCGCACAGGCTGTCGTCGACGCCGGTGACGCCCTTGGGGTTCTCCTTCGAGACGCCGACGCCGGTGCCCGAGTAGAGGTAGGGCACGAAGTTCGCGATCTCCTCTCGCTCGGGCTTGATGTAGAGCGAGCCCATGATGACGTCGCACTGGTTCGCCTGCAGCGCGGGGATGAGCCCCGCGAACGCGTACTCGGCGAGCTCGGTCTTCAGGCCGAGGTTGTCGGCGAAGGCGTTCGCCATGTCGATCTCGACGCCCGTGAGCTCGTTGTTCTCGTCGTAGAAGATGTTGGGCGGCGAGTCTCCCGTGCAGACGGTGAGCGCGCCCGGCTTCACGAGCCCGAGGGCGTCGTCGCCGGAGGCGGCGGACCCCCCGGAACCCGAGCTCGAACAGGCGGCGAGCGATGCGGCGACGGCGAGTGCGGCGACGGCGCCGGCGATGCGACGGAGGGGGAAACGGCCGGTCATGGGGGCTCCTTGGTCGAGGGCACAGCGTTGTGGTGGCCCAGTTTGACAGTTGGTAGGACCAACTGTCAAGCTGTCGATATGCCCTCCGCCGACGGCTCGCGAACGGGGCATTCCGCGAGAGGATCGAACATGGAGTGGACGTCGTTGCGCCGCCTCGAGGCGCTCTCGGTGCCGGGCCGGCTGTCGGTCGATCTCGAGCGCCTGATCCTCGACGGCGAGCTGAAGCCCGGCGACCGCCTTCCGCCCGAACGCGAGCTCGGCGAACTGCTCGGCGTCTCGCGCGTCTCGATCCGCGAGGCCCTGCACGAGCTCGAGAGCCGCGGGCTCATCGACCGGCGGCCCGGCCGCGGCACCATCGTCGTCTCCCCCGGCGATCGCGGCGGAGCGATGGGCTCAGCACTCACCTCGATGCTCGAGCGCTCCGACGACGGCAGCCACGAACTGGCGCGCATCATGGAGCTGCGCGCGGCGATCGAGCCGCCCATCGCCGCACTCGCCGCGATCCGAGTGACCGATCGCGACGTCGCGCAGCTGCGCCGCCTCGTCGAGAGCATGGAGGCCGAGACCGACCTCGAGCGCTACGCCAAGCTCGACCGGGCCTTCCACCAGGCGATCTCGCAGTACACCCACAACCCGCTGCTCGCCCAGCTGACCGACCTCATCGCGACGCAGATCAAGCCGAGCCGCCGCCGCGGCCTGCAGTCGCCCGAGCGTCGCAGCGCGTCGAGCGCCGCCCACCGGCGCATCTTCGAGGCGATCGCCGCGCACGACTCGGGCGCCGCCGAACGCGAGGCCCGCGCCCACGTCGACGAGGTGCTCGCCGCGATCCGTACCAACGTCGGGCCTGCGGCGATGCCCGCGGCCACCGACTCCCTGCCCACTCCGACCAACGAGGCGATCCGCGCATGACCGACACTCCGAACCCCCCGATCTCCGGCGCCGTCGCCACGTCGCACCACCTCGCCACCGAGGCGGGGGCCGCCATGCTCCGCGCCGGCGGCAATGCGATCGACGCGGCCATCGCCGCCGCGGCCGCGCTCTGCGTCGTCTACCCGAACAACGTCGCGCTCGGCGGCGACCTCGTCGCACTCGTCCGCAGCCCCGACGGCGAGATCCGGTTCGTCAACGCGACGGGCCGGGCGCCGGCGACGCAGACGCTCGACGCGCTCCGCGAGCGCCACGGCGACGCCCTGCCGAAGCGCGGCATCGACACGGTGACCGTGCCCGGCGGCGTGCGCGGCTGGCAGGCGCTCGCCGACCTCGGGGCCCGGCTCGGCTGGGCCGAGCGGCTCGAACCCGCGCGGCACCACGCGCGCGCCGGCGTGCCGACCGCGCTCTCGGTCAGCCGAGCCATCCGCGACGACCGCGACGCGCTCGCGGCCGACCCCGGCTGCCGCGAGGTGTTCCTGCCCGGCGACGCCCCGCTCGACGAGGGCGAGCCGCTCGTGCAGCCGGCGCTCGCCGACACGCTCGACCGCCTCGCGGAGCACGGTCCCGACGAGTTCTACGAGGGCGAGGTCGCCGCGCGCTGGATCGCGGGGCTCGCCGCCCTCGGCAGCCGCATCGCCGCGCAGGATGCCGCGGCCTACCGCCCGATCGTCGAAGACCCGCTCCGCCTCGAGGCGCTCGGCGTCGAGGTGGTCACCGCCCCGCCGAACACGCAGGGGTTCTCGTTGCTCCGCGCGGTGACGGGCGTCGCCGAGCGCGACCTCCGCGACCCCCTCGGCGCCGACGCGGCCGAGCTGGCCGACCTGTTCCACGCGGCGAACCGCGTGCGCGCGGCGTGGCTGTGCGACCCCGATGTCGCGCCGCTCGACGGCGTGCAGCTGATCACGGTCGACGCGCCGGCCGAGTCGCACGACGGCCGCCCAGCGCTCGGCGACACGGTCGGGCTCACGGCCGTCTCGTCCGACGGCTGGGCGGTCTCGCTCGTGCAATCGGTCTACTGGGCGTTCGGCGCGTGCGTGCTCGACCCCTCGACCGGCATCCTGTTCCAGAACCGCGGCACCTCGTTCTCGCTCGATCCGGCGCACCCGGCGGCCTTCGCCCCGGGCCTGCGCCCGCCGCACACGCTCATGCCCGTGCTCGTGCTGCGCAACGGCGAGCTGCTCCAGGTGCAGGCGACGATGGGCGGCCAGGCGCAGCCCCAGATCCACGCGCACCTGCTGCTCCGCACGCTCGCCGGCGCGTCGGCGATCGAGGCGACGAGTGCGCCGCGCTGGGTCGTCGGCGTGCAGGACGACGGCGACACCGCGACCACCGTCACGGCCGAGTCGGATGTCGCGGCGCCGGCCCGCGCGGCACTCGACGCCGCCCCGCAGTTCGCGGTCAAGGTCGTGCGGCCGCGCGACGAGGGCCTCGGCCACTCGAACCTGATCCGGGTGACCGACGGCGGCTTCGACGCGGCGAGCGACCCCCGGTCCGACGGCTCCGCGATCGTCGTCGAGGCCCAGCACGAGGCGGTGGCGCGATGACCGTCGAGCAGACCGCGCGCCGCCCAATCCTCGCGCTCATCGGCATCGGCGTCGTCGCCGGCTACCTCTCCGGGCTCTTCGGCGTCGGCGGCGGGGTGGTCGTCGTGCCGCTGCTCATGCTGCTCGGCGTCGATCAGCGCCTCGCCGCCGGCACTTCGACGACGGCGATCCTGCCGACGGCGATCGTCGGCGCGATCAGCTACGGCGTCACGGGCCATGTCGACTGGATCGCCGCCGCGCTGATCGCGGTCGGCGTGGTCGTCGGCGCCCAGCTCGGCACCTGGCTGCTCGCGCGCCTCCCCCGCGACATCCTGTTCTGGTCGTTCCTCGCGTTCCTCGTGATCGTCGGCGTGAGCCTCTGGCTCGTCGTGCCCCAGCGCGATGCCGCGATCGAGATCGACGTGCTCACCGGGGCGCTGCTCGTCGTCGTCGGCGTGCTGACCGGCGTGCTGTCGGGCCTCATGGGCGTCGGCGGCGGCATCATCCTGGTGCCGATCCTCATGTTCTTCTTCGGTGCGAGCGACCTCGTGGCGAAGGGCACCTCGCTCGCGATGATGGTGCCCGGCTCGATCTCGGGCACGATCGGCAACCTGCGGCGCGGCAACGTCGACCTGCGCATGGCCGCGGCGATCGGCATCGCCGCGTGCATCGTCTCGCCGCTCGGCACGCTCACCGCGCAGGCGATCACGCCGTTCGCGTCGAACGTCGCGTTCTCGCTGCTGCTCGCGTTCGCCGCCTGGCAGCTCGTCCAGAAGCACGTGAAGGCTCGCCGCGCGGCACGCGGGTGACGGGCGGTCGAGGCGGCTGACGGGCGCGCCGCGTTCAGCCGGCGCCCGCGACGGCCTCGGCGATGAGCGCCGCCATCGCCGCCGGGATGCGGCGCGGCTCGAGGGCGGCGACGAGGATCGGCGCGAACCGCGCCTTGCGCCCGGCATGCGTGCCCATGAACCGGCGCAGCTGCGCTTCGACGGGCCGCTCCCGCTGGAAGGGCTGGTGCTGGAACGTGCGGAACCGCGCGAGCTCGCCGTGCTCGGCGAGGAGCTCCTCGACGCGGGCGGCGCCGAGCGCGCGGATGAGCTCGCCCTCGAGGTCGGGCTCGCACGCGAAGAACCCCGTCGCCTCGAGCGGGTCGCCCGGCCTGCCGAGCCGGGCGTCGTCGACGGCGCGTCGCACGTAGGCGACTTCGCCCGCGTCGAAGAGCCCCAGCACCCGCCGCGGTTCGGCCTCGCGCGCG
Organism: Agromyces sp. NPDC055658; assembly: GCF_053618155.1. Classification (NCBI taxonomy): domain Bacteria; kingdom Bacillati; phylum Actinomycetota; class Actinomycetes; order Micrococcales; family Microbacteriaceae; genus Agromyces; species Agromyces sp. NPDC055658. Next base: position 15,465 of record NZ_JBSHHD010000026.1, read on the forward strand.
AGCGCCGCCAGGTGATGCCGCAGGTTCGTCACGCCGCCCATCGGCACGACCGCGGCGTCGGCCGCCGGCAGGTCGGCGTCGAGGCGCGCGGCGAGCGCCTCGAGGGCGAGCCGGTCGCTCTCGCCCTCGACGAGCACCAGGGTGGATGCCTCGACGAGCACCATGTCGCGCATGTGCCGACCCTACTCGCCCCTTCCGCGTCCCCACTCGCGCCGGTAGGCTCCAGAAGACCGGGTTGGGGGACCCGAATCGGGGGACATCCACGAGAGCCCGGGCGTCTGGGGGGACGACTCATGGCATCGACGACACGCGCGACGACCGGCGGGGGCACGGCGACGGGCGGTGCCCGGCCACCGGCCGACGGATCGACCGGGGCCCAGCCGGGCGACCGCCGCCGCAAGGTCCTCGCGATCCTGGCGGGAGGGCTCGTCCTCGGCGTCGGGGCTGCGGTGACGCTCGCGGTCTGGAACGACTCGGAGTTCGCGACGGGCACGTTCGGTGCCGGCGCGTTCGGCATCGAGGGCAGCGTGGACGGCACCGCATTCAGCAGCTCGGCGACCGCTCCGGGCAAGACGCTCACGTTCGCGCTCGACGCCGACGAGCTCAGCCCCGGCTCGACGGTGTACGCGCCGTTCGCCGTCCAGATGATCCCGACGTCGGACTACGAGGCCGCCGTGACCGTCGCCTCGACGACCGGCGGCACGATCGGGGCGAACCTCACCTACTCGCTGTACGCCGTCGACGCCTGGAACGAGGACTGCAGTGCGGCGACCCCGCCGCCGGGAACGGCGCTCGTCGCCGACCAGGCGGTGACCGACCCGGCAGCCGCGCCGGCGTTCGACCTGACGGCGGCCGGGGCGCCGAAGTTCCTCTGCTTCGCGGTGACCGCGGGCACCGGGCTCGAGTCTGGCCAATCGGGCACGGTGACGTGGGAGTTCGCCGCCGAGTCCGGCGACGTGCTGCCGTAGGCGTGCTCGTGTCACGGCATCGCGCGCCCCGTGATCGCCGGCGGCGCGCCCGCATCCTGCGAGCGGTGCTCGCCGGCGGCATCGTCTTCGGCGTCGGGGCGACGGCGACCATGGCGGCATGGAACGACTCCGAGGTCGCCACCGGCAGCTTCGCCGCGAGCGTGTTCGACACCGAGTCGCAGAGCGCGGGTTCGCCGACGTACGCGAGTCGCCCGACGGCGCCGGGGGCGACGCTGTCGTTCGCGGCGACCGGCATGTCGCCCGGGGTGTCGCACTACGCCTGGCTCAACGTGCGCACGACGACCGCGACGACGGTGGCGGGCGACGTGTCGCTGACGGGCGTGACGAACAACTCGGGTGGACTCGTCGCGGCGCTCGAATACCGCGCGGTGCGCATGACCGCGCCGAACCCGACCGCGACCTGCGCTGCGGCGGCCTTCACGGGCACGCCCGCGTACATCGCGGGCGGGGCCTCGAGCTGGCTTCCCGTCACCTCGGTGCCGGGCACCCCGGTCGCGAGCCCGGTCGCCGCGGCCGGCGGCGCGATCGGGCTGTGCTTCGAGGTCCGCGTCGTGAACGGCGCCGCGAACAGCTACCAGGGGCAGTCGGCCACGGTCACGTGGCAGTTCACCGCCGCATCGTCGAATTGAGAGCCGGATGCCTCGAGCACGTCCCTCCCGCGGCCTCGCCGTCGCCGGCGATGCGCTGCTGACCGTCGCTGCGGCGGCGGGGGCGCTGTGCCTCGTGCTCGTCATCGCGGCGGTGAGCCTGGGCGTGGGAATCGTGCTGTTCCGCACGGGCTCGATGAGTCCGACGATCCCGGCCGGCTCCGCGGCCGTCGTGCGCGAGGTGCCCGCCTCGTCGCTCGCGGTCGGCGACGTCGTCACGGTCGATCGTCCCGGCCGGCTGCCGGTCACGCACCGCGTCGTCGCGATCGACGACGGCGTCCGGCCGTCGACCCGCTCGCTGACCCTTCGGGGCGATGCGAACCCCGTCGACGACCCGGCGCCGTACGACGTCGCGACCGCCCGCATCGTGCTGTTCTCGGTGCCCGGCGCCGCACCGGCGATCGCCGCCCTGGGCGACGCGCGCGTGCTCGGCGGGCTCACCCTGGGGGCGACGGCGCTCGTCGTGTGGGCGTTCTGGCCACGTCGCCCCCGAGGCCCCTCCGCGCCTTCACCCGGGGCATCGCGACCCGATGCCCTGCCCGGGGCAGCACCGCGCCACCGCCGCGGCACGGCGACGGGTGCGAGCGCCCTCGGACTCGGCCTCGTCGCCGTCTCGATCGGCACCGCTGTCTTCGGCTCCGCCGCCCCGGCTCGCGCGGGCGTCGGGGTCACCGCCGACGAGACGGTGGTGCAGGGCGAGGTGATCCGGCTCGTCTCGGTCGGCGACGCCCAGGCGATGGCCAGCATGGCGCCCGGCGAGACGGTGGTCTGGGAGGTCGGCGTGTCGGCGCAGGCGCCGGAGCGCGGCACGATCGCGGTGACCCTGAGCGGCACCGGATCGCCGTCCCTCGGACTCGTCGGCGACGTCGCCTGGTGCGCCGAGCGTTGGACCGCGGCGGGCTGCGGGGCACCGACGACCGTCGCCGACGGCCTCGAGCTGCCCGTCGACGGGCAGCGGCTGCCGCTTCTCACGATGTCGAGCGACGACGAGCGATGGCTGCGCTTCGAGGTGCGCATGGCGCCGTCGGCCGGTCCCCCGGCCGGGCTCGCCACGCTCGTCGTGCGTGCGACCGGCAGTGGCGACGAGGCGAGCATCGGCCCACCGGGCAGCGGGGCGCACGACGGCCTCGCCGGCACCGGCACGGTCGCGGCGCCGGTGATCGCCGTCGTCGCCGCGCTCGCGCTGGGCGGCGCCGCGCTCCTGGCCGGATCGCGCCGCCGTCGCCGATCCGCCGGACACGGGGCGACCCGATGAGGCGCGGACGGCTCCGCATCGTCGTGGCCGCGGCGGCGGTCGCGGCATCCGCCGCCCTGATCGGCACCGCGCAGCCGACCGAGGCCGCGTGGAACGACGGCGAGCGCGCGACGGGGACGTTCGCCTCGGGCAGCGTCGCCGCCGTCACGCAGATGACCTGCACGGCGGGACTCCTGCAGCCCGTGACGTTCAACTGGACCGCGCCGGCGGGCGGGCTCACCCGCACCGGGTACCGCTGGACGGTCACGGGCGGTCTCGCGGGCTCGGGCACGCTCGCCGCCGGCGCCACCTCGCTCCAGCTCACGAACGGCCTGCTCGGCATCGGCTCGGGCACCTTCTCGCTCTTCGCCGTCGGGCCCGGCGGGTGGGAGTCGGCGGCGAAGACCGGCTCGCTCTCGTTCACGACCGTCGTGGTCAACGTGAACTCGACCTGTTCGGTTCCGTAGGACGGAATGCTGGACGGGCGACCCGATCCGCCCTAGACTGCCGAAGCTGCGTCCATCACCGGGCGCCGGCCCCGGAGCATCCGGGTGAAGGAGAGGAGACGACCATGGCTGTCTTCGTCATGCACCTCGACATCCCTTCATCCTGCGAGGCCGCCCTCAGCCGCTGATCCGCGGCGGTGGCCTCCGCGTCCTTCGGAGAAACCACCTTGCATCTGACGTCGTCACTCGACGAGACCGCTGTCGTGCGTTCCATCGTGAACTCGCGCACGGACCTTCCCGCCTTCACGACCCCGCGCTTCGACGCGGGCGACCTCGCCTTCCAGGACATCGAGCCCGGCGAGGACCAGCGCTGGTCGACCTGGCCCGCGACCACCCCGTCGGAACGCGGCCCCGAGCCGCGACCCGACTGGCTCGTCACCTCCGCCGCCGCGATCGACACCGAGCTCGGCGTCGTCAAGAGCGGCAAGGAGGCCGACCTCTTCCTCATCGAACGCGCCGTGCCGGGTGCCGACGCCGCGGTCGCCGGCAACGCCGTGCTGCTCGCGGCCAAGCGGTATCGCGGCGCGGAGCACAGCGACTTCCACCGGTCGCAGGTCTACACCGAGGGCCGCGGCACCCGCCGCAGCCGCGACGCCCGCGCCGTAGCGAAGGGCACCTCGTTCGGCCGCGAGGTCGCGAAGGTGCAGTGGGCCTACGCCGAGTTCGAGGCGCTCTCGCGGCTCACCGAACTCGGCGCGGCCGTTCCGTACCCCGTGCAGGTCGCGGGCACCGAGGTGCTCATGGAGTTCATCGGCGACGCGCACGGCGTCGCGGCGCCTCGGCTCGCCCAGGTGCGCGCGACGCCCGGCGAGCTCCGCGAGCTGTTCCACCAGATCGTCGACTTCATGCACACGCTCGCCGCCGGCGGGCTCGCGCACGGCGACCTCTCGCCCTACAACCTGCTCGTGCACGACGGCCGGATCGTGGTGATCGACCTGCCGCAGGTCGTCGACCTCGTGTCGAACCCGCAGGGCTTCGACCTGCTGCACCGCGACTGCGTCAACGTGTGCTCGTGGTTCACCCGCCAGCGCCTCGAGTGCGACCCCGAGGAGCTGTTCGGCGAACTCGTCGGCATGGTCGCGATGTGAGCGGGAGCGCGGTTCAGGATGCCTCGGCCGGGGCATCCTGAACGCGAGACGCGCCCGCAGCGTGCATCGGCGCCGCCTCGCGATACAGTGCACTCGATCGACGCGGATCGGCCCCGGCCGGCGCGCGCCGTCACCACCCGTTCACCGGACGCCGGGAGACTGCCCACATGACCGACCCGAACCACGACGCCCCCGCGTCGCCCGACGCCGCGCCGTCCCCGTCGTACGGTGCGCCGGCCGCCCCGCCGGCGACCGCGCAGAGCGGGGCGATCCGCGTGATGGGCCTGCAGATGCAGGAGGGGCGGCGCATCCCGCGCGGCCAGGTGTTCTCGTGGGCGCTGTGGGACTGGGCGACGCAGCCCTTCAACTCGGTCATCCTCACGTTCGTGTTCACCGCGCTCTACCTCACGAGCGACGTCTTCCTCGATCCCGCGGTCGCGGAACTCGGCGAAGGCGACCCGGCGTACGAGCGCGGGCTCGCCGACCTCGCCTCGGGCCTCGGCTGGGCGATCACGGTCGCCGGCGTCCTCATCGCGGTGCTCGCGCCGGTGCTCGGCCAGCGCGCCGATGTCGCGGGCCGTCGAAAGCTCTGGCTCGGCGGCGCGACCGCGCTGCTGGTGGCCTGCATGGTCGGGCTGTTCTTCGTGCAGGGCTCCCCCGCCTATTTCCTGCTCGGCGTCTCGCTCATCGCCGCGGGAACGGTGTTCAGCGAGATCGCGGGCGTCAACTACAACGCGATGCTCGTGCAGGTCTCGACGCCGAAGACGGTCGGCAAGGTCTCCGGGCTCGGCTGGGGTCTCGGCTACATCGGCGGCATCGTCGCGCTCGTACTCGTGGTCGTCGCGACGAGCTTCGACTGGTGGGGCATGCCGACCGACAACGGCCTCGCGTTCCGCGTGATCGCGCTCGGCTGCGCCGTGTGGACGCTGCTCTTCGCGTGGCCCGTGCTCGTCTACGTGCCGGAGGCACCGCCCGCCCCGCGGGCCGAACGGGTGTCGTTCTGGCGCAGCTACGTGGTACTCGCGAAGGACATCGCAGCGCTGTGGCGCGACTCACGACCGACGTTCTGGTTCCTGCTCGCGAGCGCGGTGTTCCGCGACGGCCTGGCCGGGGTGTTCGCGTTCGGAGCCGTCATCGCCGCGGTGGCGTTCCACTTCTCGTCGAACGACGTCATGATCTTCGGCATCGCCGCGAACCTGCTCGCGGGCGTCTCGACCATCGTCGCGGGCCGATTCGACGACCGGTTCGGTCCCCGCGCGGTCATCCTCACCGCGCTCGGCGGGATCATCGTCGCCGGGTCGATGGTCTTCTTCCTGCACGACGCGGGCAAGCTCGTCTTCTGGATCTTCGGCCTCGCACTCACCCTCTTCGTGGGGCCCGCCCAGGCGGCGTCGCGGTCGTTCCTCGCGCGGGTCACCCCCGCCGGCCGCGAGAGCGAGATCTTCGGTCTCTACGCCACGACGGGGCGCGCGGCGAGCTTCCTCTCGCCGATGCTCTGGTCGGCGTTCATCCTGCTGTTCGGCGCGACGTACTGGGGCGTGCTCGGCATCATCCTCGTGGTCGTCGCCGGCTTCGTGCTCATGCTCTGGGTGAAGGTGCCGACGCAGCGCTGAGCGGGTCGACGCCCGCAGCTACGCGACCCGACCGGCCGGCTCGGCCGTCGCCGCGTACGCCCGGCGGAACCCGTGCACCGCCCTGAAGCGGAGCGCGGAGACGGCGTTCGAGTTCATGCCGAGCGCCGTCGCGATCTCCCGCGGCGGGAGACCCTCGACGTCTCCGAGCCACAGCACGCGCTGCCAGGTGTCGGGAAGCGACTGGAAGACCCGCACGGCCGACGAGCGGTCGGCCGCGTCGTCGACGCCGGCGAAGAGGTCCTCGGCGACGAGGAGGTCGTCGTAGCCGTCCATCGTGACGACGGGCACGGCGCGACGGGCCCACTCCATCGAGAGGTTCCGCATGACGGCTCGGAGATATGCGCGCGCGGCCGTCTCCGGCCCCCGCCCGTTCCTGATCGCCTGCAACAGCCGGACGAACGCCTCGGACACCAGCTCATCGGCCTCGAACCGGGTCGTCATCGTGCGGGCCCATCGGCAGAGCGGCCCGTGGTGGCGGCGCCACAGCGCCGCGAAGGCCTCGTCGTCACCGCCCCGGGTCCGCTGCAGCAGTTCGCGGTCGGTCGGTTCGGTCGGTGCGGCGCAGGCGGCGCAGGCGGGTGGGAGTTGCGGCGACATTCGGGTTACCTCGGCATCCGTCTCGGGTAAGGCTCGACAGTGCCCTCGAAGCAACCTCCCGCCCCGAGGTACCGAGCAAGCTACCGAGCGGGCTGCGGCGCGCCATCCCACATATCGTGCGAAGCCGGATTCCGCGGATCCTGCGTAAGGATCGCCGCGACCGCGACTCCTTAACCGATAGAACCGGATGCGTCGGGCATCGGGTTCCAGGTCTGGGTCGGGTAGCCCGGCCGACGGTCAGATCCCTGACCGTGAGGGGGTCGCTGCGATTCGGGTTCGCGGCGGCCCCCGTTTCTTCAGCTCATGCCCCGAGTCACCCGCTCAGGCCCCCAGCAGGCCGAGCGCCATCGCCCGGTCGACGGCGGCGCCCCGCGTCGTGACCTGCAGCTTGCGGTAGATCGAGGCCGTCTCGGAGCTCACGGTGTTCCGCGACAGGTACAGCCGCTGGCCGATCTCGGCGAGCGTCAGGTGCGTCTGCAGGTACGGGAGCAGCCTGAGCTCCGCGGGCGTGAGGGGCGTCAGCCGGCTGCCCGCCACTGAGGCCATGTCGAGCCGCTCTCGAAGCGAGCGCACCTGATCGCCCAGCCGCCCGAGGCGCGGCCGGTGGACCTCGATGCCGGAGATCTCCTCCACCGACTGCGCCGACCCGTCGCGATCGCCCGACGCGAGCAGCGCCTTCGCGATGTGCAGGCGCACGCGGACGGCGATGAACGGGAGCACGTAGGTGCTGAGCGCTCGCGTCCGCATCGCCTGCGCCAGGCGTTCCCGCGCCTTCGCCTCGTCGCCCTGGTGGAGGGCGACTCGAGCTCCGACGGCCCACGCGAGGGAGGCGATCGCGTAGTCCTCGATGTGTCCCTCCTCGACGGCTCGCAACGCGACGACGACGCGCGAGGCGGCATCGTCCCAGCGCCCGTCCTCGATCGCGATGCCGGCGCGCTCCGACTCGACGAGGGCGAGGCGCACGAAGTTCCGACGCCGGGTCGCGATCTCCGAAGCCTCCGCGAATGCTCGATCAGCTTCCTCGGTGCGCCCCTCGAGCAGGCACATCTCGCCGAACAGGCACAACGCGAGATCGCGCCAGGAACTCCACACCGGCACGGTCTGGAGGGCGGTCATCGCGTCCGACATCCCCGTGTCGGGACCGTCGCGGAGCATCGCCACCGCGAGCAGCGCACGGCCGCCGACGAACGGCAGGTCGACGCCGTCGGGATCCTCGCCCGGGTCGAGCCGCCCGAGGAGGTCGGCCCACCGCTCGGCCCCGGCCACGTCCCCGTTGAGCACCGCCGTCCAGGCGGCGAGGACGGCGAGCGGCGGGATGGACTCGATCACCTCGTCGCCCACGAGGTCCATCCAACGGCTGACCGTCGAGAACCGCCCGCTCTGGTACCCGGGAAGTGCCGCCTGCGTCAGGAGCCGCGCCGAGCGGCCACGATCGCCGGCGGCGAGCGCGTGCTCGATCGCGCGCGCCGGGTCACCGCTCGCGCCGAACCAATCCGCGGCGCGGAGGTGGAGCGGGGCCACGAGCGCAGGGTCCCGCCGCCGGAGTTCGGCGAGCAGGAACTCCCGGAAGAGCTCGTGGTAGCGGAACCAGCCGGTGCGACGACGGTCCAGCGGGATCAGGAACGCGCTGCGCTCCTCCAGCGTGCGGAGCATGGCCTGCGAGTCCGACCGGCCGAGCAGCGCGTCGCAGAGGGGGCCCGACATCCTGGTCAGCACCGAGGTCCGGACGAGGAAGTCCTGCACCTCGACCGGGACCTTCTCGAGCAGCTCCCGGTAGAGGTAGTCGTGCACGAACCGGTCCTCGCCGGTGATCGCGAGCACGTCGCCCTCGTAGCGGGCGACGAGCGCGGCGAGGACGAGCCCGCTCGCCCAGCCCTCCGTTCGCGCGACGAGCTCGGCGAGCTCCTCGTCGCTCGCGTCGACCTGCTCGCGCCGGAAGATCACCGCAGCAGCGGCGACGTCGAGGCCGAGCTGCGCGGTCGTGATCTCGTGGAGCCGCCCGTCGACGCGCCGCCGGGCGGCGTACGGCTGTTCGTGCCGGCTCGTGACGACGCACTGGGAACCGGCTGGGACGCCGTCGAGCACCACATCGAGCACGTCGTGACAGGCAGGGGAGGACAGCACGTGCAGGTCGTCGATGACGAGCAGGAACGGGGCGTCCGCGCGGGCGAGCACGGAGGCGAGGAGCGGTGCCGAACGGCTGAGCGCCGAGCCCTCCTGCCAGCGCATCCGCCCGATCGCCTCCGAGCTCGACGGCGAGATCCGCTCGAACGCCGCCGCGATGAGCGCGAGGAGCGCTGCCGGGTCGTCGTCGAGGCTGTCGAGCGAGACCCACGCGACGCGCCGTTCCTCCGAATCGGCCCATTCGGCGACGAGCGTCGACTTCCCGTACCCGGCCGGGGCGGTCACCGCCACGTGCGTGCGGCCGCTCTCGCGCGCGGCGCGGATGAGCTCCCGCCGACTCGCCTGGCCCCGTCGCATCGGCGGTGGCGTCACCTTCGTGTCGTACAGGTACTCCAGAACGTCTGTCTGCTCCAACGGCTCCCCCGAACGGCGTTCTGCTCCGCCTAGCTCGAATGCTATTGGCCGGGGTCGCCTCGCCGTGCGGATTCAGGTCGTGCGACCGCCATCGGGCGTGTCGCGGGGCCAGGCTGCCACGAAGCGCGACAGCAGCCGGGCGAATTCGGCGGCCTCGGCGGGCGTGAAGCCCGCGAGCGCGGTCTCGACCGCGCCGCGGCGCGTGTCGCGTGCTCCCGCGAGCACGCGACGGCCTGCCGCGGTGAGCACGATCGCGCTGCGCCGCGCGTCCGACGGATCGACCTCGCGACGGGCGTGACCCGCCTCGACCGCGGCCTGCACGAGCCGGCTGGCGCGCGGCTGGTCGACCCCGATCGCGTCGGCGAGCTGGCCGACCGACGGCGGCTGCGGCGCCGCCTCGAGCGCATCGAGCAGCCGGAACCTCGCGGCCTGCGCGAGCCCCGGGCCGCCTCGCCCTCGGCGCGGTGCCTCCGCCGGGGCATCCCCGTGGTGGTGGCCGTGATGCCCGTGCCGGTCGGCCTGCAGGCCGTGACCGTGATGCGGGCCGCCGTGCTCGCCGCGGCGCTGGAGCCGGCCTCGACCCTGGTCGCGGCGCATCGCCACGAGCGCGGCCTCGACGGCCGCCACGGGGTCGGATGCCTCGGGCCCGCCGTCTCCCGCACCCGGACGGTCGCCGGGCGGGACTTGACGCGCATCATTCATGTATGTCATTGTACATATACATGTCATGCGACATGCAATCGACGACGCACCTGCGTCATGGAAGGAACCACCCTTGAACATCCCGGAGAACACCGAGACCCCCATCCCCGCCGAGCGGCCGATCGGGTACTGGCTGCGCGTCGTCGACCGCAAGCTCGACGACGCGATGCGCGACCTCTTCGCCGACGAGGGCATCACGCGCCGCGACTGGCGACGGCTCAACCTCATCGCCGGCACCGTCGACGACGCACGGCTGCGTCGCAAGATCACCGCCCACCCCGAACGGCTCGCACCGCTCGTCGCCCGCGGCTGGGTCACCGACGAGCCGGGCGCGCCGCGACTCACCGAGGAGGGCGAGGTCTCGTACGCCGCGCTCCGCGAGCGCGTCGCCGAACTGCGCTCGCGCGTCGCCGGCGCCGTTGCGCCCGACGACTACCGCACCACCCTCGCGACGCTCGAGGCGGTCGCCCGCGAGCTCGGCTGGCAGGAGGGCGAGCGGATGCCTCGCCGTCGTCATCACGGCGACGCCCGCCGCGGCCACTCGCACGGGCGCGCCGCGCACGATGACCGTGACCGGAGGCACCACGGGCACGCGCACCACGGGCACGGGCACGAAGGACACGCGCACGGGCACGAGGGGCGCGCGCACCACGGACACGAGCACGGCCACCACCACGCTCACCACGGGAACGAACACCACGGGCATCGGGATCACACGCGCGTCCACCAGCACCCCGGCCGGTGAACGACCGGTACGGCGTCCGAGCCGTGGAGGTCGGGGGCGCGCCGTTGGCCGCGCGGCCGCCGCAGGATAGGATCGCCTGACCCCCTACCCACCCCCAGGACGCAACGATGCCCGACGAAGCCGTCACCTGCGCGCCGGAGCCGGCCCTCCACCGTGCCGCGCGAACCAGCCGAAGCACGCTCGCACCGCGACGAAGCGCGCGAGGTCGCCGCCGATGAGCAGCGACGACCCGACTCGCCGCGACCGCTCCGAGGTGCGGCATCGCCATCGCCTGCAGCGGCAGCGGCAGCGCCGCATGTGGGTGATCGCCGGCGCGAGCCTCGTGCTGGTCCTGCTCGGCGGCGGTGTCGCGACCGCCGTCGTGCTCACGGCCCAGGGCGCCGACCCGTCCGGTCCGACGCCGTTCGCGTCGACGACCGCCGAGCCCGGCGTCTTCCCGGCCGACCAGCCCTCCGCCGTCGACGGCAAGAAGCCGTGCATCGCGCTCACGGTGCTCTCGTCGAACGAGAACGCCGAGCTCGTCGCCCGCCTCGTCGACGGCTACAACGCGCAGCCGCGCAGCGTCGACGGGCGCTGCGTCGACGCGACCGTGACGAAGCAGACCTCGAGCACCGCGGCGACCGCTGCGGCCGGCGGCTTCCCCGGCACCGCCGCCGACGACAAGCCGACCGTCTGGGTGCCCGACGCGAGCTCCTGGCTCGCCGTCGCCCAGGACTCGGGCGGCGCGGCGAACGTGCCGACCGAGGGCACGAGCATCGGCTCCTCCGCGATCGTGCTCGCGATGCCGCAGCCGCTCGCCGATGCGATCGGCTGGAGCGAGACGCGCCCGACGTGGAACGACGTCTTCAACGCCGCCCGTGACGACGCCACGTGGAGCTGGCTCAGCCACCCCGAGTGGGGCACCTTCAAGCTCGGCAAGACGAGCCCGCTGATGGCGAGCTCGGGCCAGGCGGCGATGCTCGCGGAGTTCGGCAGCGAGGCGGGCTCGGTCGCCGAGCTCACGACGAGCCAGATCCGCGACCCCGAGGTCATGGACGCCGTCCGGCAGGACGAACTCGCGACGAGCCACTACATGGCCACGCCCGAGCGCTTCCTCGCGCAGGCGCGGCTCTCCGAGAAGGAGGGCTCGATCGCCGACTTCCTCTCGGGTGTCATCGTCGATGAGAAGACCGTCTGGGACTACAACCGCGGAATCACGAGCCCCGACGGCGTGAGTCGCACCGAGTCGACGCCGCCCGGCGAGCGGCTGGTGCCGATCTACCCGAGCGACGGCTACTACGTCGCCGACAACCCGTTCACCGTGCTGGCCGGGCCCTGGGTCGACGCATCCGAGAAGGAGGCGGCCGCCGACCTGCTCCGGTTCGCGGGCACGAAGCAGGGGCAACAGATCGTGCGCGCCTCGGGCTACCACGACCTCAACGGGGAGCTCGACCCCGTCGTCAGCGAGGTCGGGCTTCTCCCCGAGCGGCCGTCGGGCGCGCTCGCGTTCCCCGGCCGGGAGATGCTCGCCGCGATCGACAGCACCTTCCCCGACGTGCGCAAGCGCGCCGAGGTCCTGTTCCTGGTCGACGTGTCGGGCTCGATGGAGGAGAAGATCGCGACCGGCGACACCAAGCTCGCCGCCGCGAAGGCCGCCATCGAGAAGGCCCTCGGCCACTTCACCAAGGGCGACAACATCGGCCTCGCCGCGTTCAGCGCCGTCGACGACGGCCCGATCACGCCCGGCCTCGTGAGCCCCGTCGCCGACGCTCGCACCGAGCGGACGAAGTTCCTCGAGGCGCTCGGCGGGCTCAAGCCCATCGAGTTCACGCCGCTCTACGCCGCGGTCGACAGCTTCGCGAAGGAACGCGCCGAGGCGTGGGACCCCGAGCGCATCAACGCGATCGTGCTGCTCAGCGACGGCAAGAACGAGACGCTCGGTCCCGGCACGACGACGAAGAAGCAGATGCTCGCCGACCTCGAGCGCATGCACGACGACACGCCCGTGCTGGTCTTCACCCTCGCCTACGGCGCGAACGCCGACACGGCGAGCCTGCGCGAGATCTCGACCGCCACGGGCGCGCAGTTCTACGACGCCACCGACCCGACGAAGGTCGCCGACGTGCTCGGCGAGCTGGTCACGAGCTTCTGACCGTCGGGCGGGGCGTCGCCCCTCCTCAGCGCGGATCGAGCGCGGCCCGCACGGCCGGGCCGAGCATCGGCGGCGCGTCGACGTCGACGGCGAGCGCCTGCAGCGCGCTTCCGAAGTACACCCGCGCCGACGCGGCGATCGTGATGTCGACGATCTCGCGATCGCCGAAGCCGGCCTCGCGCAGCGCGAGCGCATCGGCCTCGGTCATCGCCGACGCGTCGCGGCCGACCTGCTCGGCGTACGCCATCATCGCGACCTCGTCGTCGGCGAGCCCCGCGTCGCGATAGTCGCGGGCGATCCGCTCGAGCTGCGCCTCGTCGAAGAGTCCCTTCGAGAGCACCTTCGCGCCGTGCGCGAGCCGGCAGTGTGCCGACCCGGTGCCGCGCGCCGCCGCGAGCGTGACGAGCTCGTACCGTCGAAGGCCGAGCGTCGGCACGACCGAGCGGATCAACTGCTCGAAGGCGTGCAGCGCCTCGGGGTTCATCGCCATCGCCGCAGTGTGCGGCGCGACGTAGCCGAGCTCGTCGACGTCGTCGGCGTAGATCGCGGCGACGGCGCCGGTCGCGTCGGCTTCGGGCACGGTGCGGATGATCGTCATCGATCGCCCCTCTCGGGTCACGAGTCGCCGGTCGCTCCGGCTGGCTCATGCTGGCATGCCCGCGGCGCCGCCGCCATCACCGCGGCGGAGCCGGTGGGGCGCATTGGGCCCGGCCGAGGCATCCACCCCCGTTCAGGAGATGGAGCGCTGCTCAGGACGCGTTCCCCCTGGTGGGTCCTGAGCAGCGTCCCATCTCCTGAACCGGCGAAGACGAACGGGGATGCCTCAGCGCCGGCGTTCCTCCGCGCCGGAGAGGCGCTGGGCGATGTAGATCGGGATGATCGACACGACGACGAGCACCACGGCGATGACCGAGACGATCGGCGCCTGGGCCGGCCGGAACATGTTGTTGAGGATGAAGATCGGCAGCGTCGTCACGCCGGACCCCGCCGTGAACGTCGTCACGATGATCTCGTCGAAGCTCAGCGCGAAGGCGAGCAGGCCGCCGGCGAGCAGCGCCGAGCGCAGCTGCGGGAAGGTCACGAGCCGGAACGTCGTCCAGATGCCGGCGCCGAGGTCTGCCGAGGCCTCCTCGAAGCTCGTGCCGAGCCGGCGCAGCCGCGCGATCACGTTGTTGAACACCGTCACGATGCAGAACGTGGCATGGGCGATCACGACCGTCCAGATCGAGAGCGGAACGCCCATGATCGTGCGGAAGAAGTTGTTCAGCGCGATACCGGTGATGATGCCGGGCAGCGCGATCGGCAGGATCACGAGCAGGCTGATCGCCTCGCGCCCGAAGAACTCGAAGCGCTGCAGCGCGAGCGAGATCAGGGTGCCGAGCACCAGCGAGACCGCCGTCGCGACGAGCGCGATGCCGACGCTCGTGCCGACCGCCTCGAGCGCGCCCTCGCTCTGGAACGCCTTGCCCCACCACTCGAGCGTGAAGCCGGGAGGCGGCCAGTTCAGCGACGTCGAGGTCGAGAACGAGTTCACGAGCACGACGAAGAGCGGCACGTAGACGACCACGAGGATCAGCGCGGTGACGACGCCGAGCACCGTCCGAGACAGGCGAGACAGACGCATCCTGAGCCCCTAGAGGTTGTCGAGCGCGCCGGTGCGGCGCACGAGGAAGAGGTAGCCGAAGATGATCACGATCGGGATGAGCGCGATCGCGGCGGCGAGCGGCAGGTTGTTGGCGGCGCCGACGTTCGTGTACACGAGGTTTCCGAGCATCTGGCTGGTGCCGCCGACGATGTTGACCGTGATGTAGTCGCCGAGCGACAGCGAGAAGCTGAAGATCGTGCCGGCGATGATGGCCGGCAGCGCGAGCGGCAGCACGACGAGCCGCAGCGTCGGCCAGGTCCTGCCTCCGAGGTCGCCCGAGGCTTCGAGCAGCGAGTCTGGCACGCGCTCGAGCCCCGCGTAGATGGGCAGGATCACGTACGGCAGCCACAGGTAGCTCAGCGTGATGATCGTCGCGGGCAGGCCGTAGCCCGGCGTGTGACCGCCGAACGGCGAGACGAGCCACTCGAGGATGCCGTCCTGCGAGAGCACCGACCGCCAGGCGTACGCCTTCACGAGGTACGACGCCCAGAGCGGGGTGAGCACCATGATGAGCAGCACCCGCTGCATGCGCGGGGTCGCGACCTTCGCCATGAAGAACGCGATCGGCAGTGCGAGGGCGACGTCGATCACCGTCACCGCGAGCGCGACGCCGATCGTGCGCAGCGTCACGGTCTGATACAGCGAGCCGGTCACGACCTCGACGATGTTGTCGAGCGTGAACTCGGTGGTGATCTCGCCCGTGAAGCTGTCGACCGACCAGAACGCCGTGACGAGCAGCAGCACGAGCGCGACGATGTAGACGACGCCGAGCCAGAACAGCGGGGCGCTGAGCAGCAGCGCGAGCCGCGCCCGGGGGTGCGCGCTGAGGAAGGCGGAGCCCGCCCGCGCCGCACTGCGACGCGGGGCGGGCACCGCACGGGTGGCCGTCATCAGCCCTTGATCTCCTGCCAGGCCGAGGTCCAGGCGGCGTAGTCGGTGCACTTCACATCGGTGCGGCCGTCGACGCAGTCCTCGATCGGGGTGGTCCAGTACCAGATCTGCGACGCGTAGTCGGCGTCACCGGCGTGGTACGCCTCGCAGTCCTCGCGGAACTCGCACGCGGCGTCGCTCGAGGGCGCCTCGCCGAAGTACGACGTGGCCGCGGCGTTCGCCTCGGGGCTGGAGATGTAGTCGAGCCACGCATACGCGCAGTTCGGGTTCTTCGCCTCCGACGAGATCATCCACGTGTCGGACCAGCCGGTCGCACCCTCTTCTGCGGGCAGCGTGACCGCGGTCTTGCCGCCCTCGCCCTCGAGCACGTTCTGGATGACCTGCCAGCTCGTGCCGACGACGGTGTCGCCGGTCTGGAACGACTGCACCTCCTTCAGGTAGTCGCTCCAGTACTCGCCGATGTTCTCGCGCTGCTGCTTGAGCAGGTCGACGGCGGCCGCGAGCTGCTCCTCGTCGAGGGCGTAGGGGTTCTCGATGCCGAGGTCGGGCTCGTGCGCCATGAGGTACAGGGCGGCGTCGGCGATGTAGATCGGCGAGTCGTAGGCCGTGACCTTGCCGGCGTAGTCGCCCGACTTGTCGAACACGACGTCCCACGAGGTGGGCTCCTCGGTGATCACGTCGGTGTTGTACATCAGCAGGTTCGCGCCGTACCCGTGCGGCACGCCGTAGTTGACCCCGTCGACGGTGTTCCACGCCTGGTCCTTCAGGAAGTCGTAGATGCCGTCGTAGTTCTCGAGCAGGTCGGTGTTGACCGGAGCCACGTCGCCGCCGGCGACGAGCCGCAGCGAGGCGTCGCCCGACGCCGAGACGACGTCGTACTCGCCGGTCTTCATGAGGTTGAGCGCCTCGTCGGAGGTGCCGAAGGTCTTCGTGGTGACCTCGCAGCCGGTCTGCTCCTCGAACGGCGTGACCCAGTCGACGGCCGGGTCGTTCGACCCGTCCTCGACGTAGCCCGGCCACGCGAGGATCGAGATCTGGCCCTCGGTCTCGCCGAGCTCGGTCGCGGCCTCGTTGTCACCGCCGCCGCCACCGCCGCCGCCCGACGTGCCGCAGGCGGTCAGCAGCGCGACCGAGGCGAGCGCGAGCCCGACGGTTGCGCCTCGTCGCGCATTCCGCATCCGCATCATGGTTCTCTCCTGTTTCTCTTGGTGGTTGTGTGTCAGTTGCCGTGCATTCCGTCGGTCGAGGAGCACGAAGCGCCGATCGAGACCACGGATGGCTCATCCGGAGATGCCCGGGAACACCGAGCCGACCGCGGCGGTCGGGGTCGGGTTCTGCGGGCCGACGGCGGCTCCGTCGACTGCGACGACGTCGTCGTCGTGCCACGAGACGACGACCCGGTCGCCGTGCTCGTCGTCGCGCGCGCGACCCCGCACGTTCTGCTCGAGCACGCTCACCCGCGGACCCGCGTCGAGGTCGACGACGAGCCGTACGCCGCTGCCGAGGTAGATGGCCTCGACGACCGTGCCGGCGGCGTTGCGCACGCCCTCGCCCGACTGGCCGGCGGTCGAGACCGTCATCTTCTCGGGACGCACCGAGTGGTGGCCCTCGCGCTCGAGCAGCGCGAGCGAGTGCTCGGGGCCGAACAGGTTCGAGGTGCCGACGAAGTCGGCGACGAACCGCGAGACCGGCCGTTCGTAGAGCTCGGCGGGCGTGCCGAGCTGCTCGATGCGACCCGCGTTGAACACGGCGATGCGATCGGAGAGGGTCAGCGCCTCCTCCTGGTCGTGCGTCACGAAGATGAAGGTGATGCCGAGCTCGCGCTGGATCTGCTTGAGCTCGACCTGCATCTGCTCGCGGAGCTTGAGGTCGAGCGCCCCGAGCGGTTCGTCGAGCAGCAGCACCTTCGGCTCGACGACGGTGGCCCGTGCCAGGGCGACGCGCTGGCGCTGGCCGCCCGAGAGCTGGGACGGCTTGCGATCGGCCATCTGCTCGAGGCGCACGCTCGCGAGTGCGCGACGCGCCCGCTCGTTGCGCTCCTTCTTGCCGAGGCCCCGCACCCGGAGGCCGTAGGCGACGTTGTCGAGCACGCTCATGTGCGGGAACAGCGCGTAGTCCTGGAACACGGTGTTCACGTCGCGGTCGAACGGCGCGCGCTTCGTGACCTCCTCGCCGAAGAGTTCGATCGTGCCGTCGGTGGGTTGTTCGAACCCGGCGATGAGCCGCAGCACCGTGGTCTTGCCCGAGCCCGACGGGCCCAGCATCGAGAAGAACTCGCCCGCGGCGATCTCGAGGTCGACATGGTCGACCGCGGTGACGGCACCGAACTCCTTCGTGAGCCCGGTGAGCCGGATCGCCGGCTGTGCTTCGGTCATGACATCTCCTTCGATGCATTCCTGACGTGTCGCTGCCAAACATCTGGAACCAGATGTTCGTCGGTTTCAAATCATATGACTCCAGATGTAAATGTCCAGCCCCTCGTGTTACGGTCGTGTCACAGATCTGCACGAGGGCGAACGGGAGGGCCGGATGCCTCAGGCCACCGGCCGCGCCGATGCCACGCACGCGGTCGTCTTCTCGCCGCTCGACGGCGCCGGTCGCGCCGAGCTCGTCGAGCAGCGCCTCACCGACGCGATCGTCGCGGGCGTCCTGCGCGACGGAGAACGCCTGCCGAGCGAGTCGGAGCTCGCGAAGCGCCTCGGCGTCGCCGTCGTCACCGCCCGCGAAGCACTCGTCGCCCTCCGCGACAAGGGGCTCGTGCTCACCCGCCGCGGCCGCGACGGCGGCAGTTTCGTCACGCACGACCGCGACGCCGCCGCGCGCATGCTCGACGCCCGGGTACGCGCGCTCAGCCGCATCGAACTGCGCGATCTCTCGCTGCACTACGCCGCGATCGCCGGCATGGCGGCCGAGGTCGCCGCCGACCGCGCGAGCGACGACGACCTGACGAGCCTCGCCGACATCGATGCGCGCGCCGACCTCACGAGCGCGGGCGGGGCACGCCGCGCGATCGGCCGCTTCCAGCTCGAGATCGCGGCGGTCAGCCAGTCGCCCCGCCTCGTGCACGAGGAGCTGCGACTGCAGGCCGAAGCGGGACCGCTGCTCTGGCTGTGCATGCGCGAACAGGCGTATCGTGACCGCAGCAGGCAGGCGCGCCTCGAGGTGATCGAGGCGATCCGCGCCGTCGACGCCACCGGCGCCCGCCGGGCGACGACCGACCACATCGCCACGGCCGTCGAATGGCTCATCGACGAGAAGGCCCGGCTCGAGGCATCCCCCCTCGCGGTGGCCGAGTAGCGCGAAGCGCGTATCGAGACCCCGCCCCTCACCCACAGAAAGGACCGAGGCCATGACCGTCACCGTCGACGTCGCAGCCCTCCGCATCGCGGAGCGCATCGCCTCGACCATCGACCCCGTCTTCGCCATGATCGACGACTGGCGGACGCGACTCGAGGCGAGCCTCGCCGCGATGCCCGAACCGAGCGCCGCCTCCTTCGACCCCGTCGTCGCCGAGCTCGTGGGCGAGCCGCTCGAACGAGCGGGCAGTCTCATCACCGGCGCGGGCTTCGTCGCCGCGCCCGGCTACCTCGCCGATGCACCCTGGCACCTCGAATGGTGGCTGAGCGGTGCGAACACGTTCGGCACGGGGGCGGGCCTGCGGCGCCTCGACGCGGTGAGCGACCCCGACTCCGAGCAGTTCCGCGACTACACGGGCCTCGAGTGGTGGCGCGTGCCGGCTCGCACGGGCACCCGGCACCTCACCGGCCCGTACGTCGACTACCTGTGCACCGACGACTACACGGTGACGATCACCGTGCCGGTCGCGGTCGGCGGCGCCATGGTCGGCCTCGTGGGCACCGACCTCTACGTGGCGAGCCTCGAACGCGAACTCCTGCCCGTGCTGCGCGAGTCGGGGCATCCGTGCACGCTCGTGAACGCCTCGGGCCGCATCGTGACCTCGACCGACCCGCGCCGCGCGACCGGCGCCCTGCTGCGGCTCGACGGCCTCGCCGAGGCGCTCGCGCCGCTCCGCGAACGCGAGGGCGCGGCGTCCGCCGAGAGTGCCGAGCTGCCCGGCGGCGCGATCGTGGTGCCGTGCGGCGACACGTCGCTCGCGCTCGTGTTCGAGGCGTAGGCCACGGTGACTGCGGCTGCGGCTGCGGCTGCGGCTGCGGCTGCGGCTGCGCGAATGTAGGAACTTCTCCCGACCCGCCGGTGGCGCAGCCGCCGGACGCGGCGTGTCGCGCAGAAGTTCCTACAGTTCGTCGTGGCCGAGATCGGCGCTCACGACGACGACGAACGCCTTCCTCGAGTCGAGGGGCGCCGTCGACATCCCCGACCCGCTGGCAGACGAGCCGTCGCGGCCCGCGCCGACTCGCCGAGGCCCGCCTCGCCGACGGCCGTCTCGGAACTGGTCGCCCGGCGCAACACGAAACACGTGCGCAACCCGGGTCTGCGACGATGGCACGATGACGGCGTCCGCTCCCGCCCTCGTGGGCATCTCGCACGGCACCTCGTCGCCCGAAGGGCGGCGGGCGGTGCGCGCGCTGCACGACGCGGTCGCCGAGGCGCTCGGCACGAGGCATCCGGATGCTGCACCGTCGGCCCGCCTCGGACACGTCGACGTCGAGCAGCCCGACGTGCCCGCGACCCTCGCCTCGCTCGCGCCGGGCGAGCCCGCCGTCGTCGTGCCGCTCCTGCTGTCGGCGGGGTATCACGTGCACGTCGACCTGACCGAGGCGGTCGAGGCGGCCGCCGACCGGCGCGTCGCACTCGCGGGAGCCCTCGGGCCCGACGACCGGCTCGCGACCGTGCTCGCCCGCCGCCTCGCCGAGGCCGGCGTTCGCGACGACGACGCGGTCGTGCTCTCGGTCGCGGGCTCGAGCGATTGGCGCGCGGTGCGCGACTGCCACGACATGCGCGAGCGGCTCGCGGCGGCGACGGGGCGCGACATCGGGCTCGGGTTCCTCTCGGCAGCCGAACCGCTGCTGTCGGCGGCCGTCGAGCAGGCGAGGGCGGATGCCTCGGGCGCGCGCGTCGTCGTCGCGAGCTACCTGCTCGCGCCCGGCTACTTCCAGGACCTCGCCGAGACCGCCGGCGCCGACGTCGTCACCGACCCGCTGCTCGTGCCCGATGCGGCGCCGCCCGCCGAGCTCGTCGAGATCGTGCTCGACCGCTACGACGCCGCACTCGGCGCTCGCTGAGGTGGCTTCGAGAGGACCCGGAGCGCAGCGGGCGTCTCGAGACCCCGCTCAGCCGCCCTGTCCGGGAAGGGCGGAGATCGAGATCGTCGAGCCGGCGGCGTCGCAGGCCTCGGCCAGCTCGGCCATCGCCGTCTGGAACTCTCCGGCCGGGGAGTCGAGCCCGCCGTCCGACACCACGCGCTGCACGTACTTCACCGCCGGGGTGACGTCGGTGTCGCCCGCGACGAGCAAGGTCCAGGCGTCGTGGAGTGCCGCGACGCGCGACTCGTACCCGGCGTCGTCGATGAGGCCCTCTCCGTGCTCCCATTCGGAGCGGTACCGGATGCCCTCGAACGCGCTCGCCTGACCGCAGAGCAGCGCGGCGTCGGGTGCAGCGGAGAGCGGGAGGTCGGCCGCCGGGGTCGTCTCGGGCGCTGCCGCAGCCGGTGGAGTCGTCGACGTCGTGCACGCGGTCGACGAGAGCGCGATGGCCACGAGCAGGGCGGCAGGCGCCGCCGTGCGACGGGCCGCGGCGCGGAGCGATCGGCGGGTCGGGCGGGCGGGTTCGGGCGCTGCGGTGTCGTTCGGGTGCATGTCGTCTCGTCTCGGGCGTCGTCGGCGGGCGGAACGGAAGTGCGGAACAGGGAGAGCGTAGCCGCACGCTGCACCTGCGGTGCTCGTCGGCGCGATCAGATGCCGACCATGCCGAGGCACGGGCCGAGCACGACGATCCACGCGGCCGCCGCGACGATGAGGATGCCGAGCGCGATGCCGCGCGTCTTCTTGAAGAAGAGCATCACGATCGCGGCGAGTGCGACGAGCACGAACGGCCAGGTGATTCCGAGGAACGTCGGGCCGCCCAGCGCGCTGCTGCCGACGAGCATCGTGGCGAGCATGAGCACGCCCGCGAGCACGTGCGCCCCGCAGCCGATGCCGACCCCGATGCCGATGCCGGCGCCCGTGCTGAGACCGGCCGGGGGCGGTGCGACCGACGGGTCGTAGGGCAGCGGCGTCGGTCCGCCTCCGGGCGGCGGGCCGTACGACGGCGGGGCCGTCGAGCCCGATGGCGGCGGGGGCGGCGGTGGCGGCGGCACCGGGCCGGATGCCGCGGGCGCCGTCGGTCCGCCGACCGCGGGTGCTTCGGCCGCAGGCGGTTCGACGGCCGGCTCTTCAGGCGTGGGCTCTTCAGGCGTGGGCTCTTCAGGATCAGGCACCATCGACGGCCATCCTCTCTCGGTTCGCGGCGAGCCGGCCGCGCGACGCCTTCCAGGCGAGGCGGGCCAGCAGCAGCGGGATCGTGACCAACAGGAACATCTGCGGACGGGTCAGCCCCATCCAGGCGACCTCGTTGCCGCGCACGAACTCCACGAAGAATCGGAAGATCGCGTACGCGGCGATGTAGATCGTGAGCGTCTCGCCCGCGGCGATCGGCTTGTGCCGGAGCCAGAACCACAGCGCGACGAATGCGGCGGCCTGGAAGGCGATCTCGTAGACGAAGCTCGGATGCAGCGGCACGCCCGCCGGCCCGCCGACCCGAGCGGCGGCGGCCTCGTCGAGCACGATGCCCCAGCCGGAGCCGGTCGGGGTTCCGGGCAGCTCGGTGAAGAGGCATCCGAACCGGCCGATGGCCATGGCGAGCGCGACCGCGGGGGCGAAGAGGTCGCCGGTGCGCAACGGGTACTTCACGATGCGCTTCGCGACGTGCACGCCGAGCCAGGCGCCGACGAGCGCGCTCAGCACCGAGGCGTTGCCGCGCGTGAGCTGCGTGACGAGGTCGAGGTTCTGCGACGGGTCGAGATGCCGGGCCCACGTGCCGAGCCGCGAGAACAGCGCGGCCCCGGCGAGCGCTCCGAGCACGAGCGCCGCGACCCGCGCGTCGGTCTGCCCGCGGCGGCGGGACTCGATGACGAAGACGAGGCCGGCCGCGAGCATGGCGAGCGCGACGAACACCGAGTGGGTGTCGAGCGGCGGCCCCCAGCCGATCAGATCGGGCAGCGTCGGGAACATGCGCTCAGCTCCAGATCCGGGCCCAGAGCATGACCCAGAACGGCACCGCGGCGAGCGCGAGCACCTCGAGCACGACGAGGTAGGCGAGCACGTTGCGGGTGTCGCCGAGCTTGCACTTCGAGCGCAGGAGGCCCGCCCGGCGGGCCCTGGCGTATCCCGCGATCGCGATGCCCGCGAACACGGCGAGCGAGATCGGGCCGAAGACGCAGGTGATGAGGGCGATCGTCGCGAAGACGCACAGCCGCAACGGGTCGTACGGCGCCGCGGCCGCGGGCGCGCCGACCGTCTCGTCGAAGCGGTTCAGGCCCGAGGGGTCCCAGGTGCCGAACTCGTCGCCCGTGCTGCTCATGCGCTCACTCCCTCGCCCGTCATGCCGTCGGCCGCCGGCTCACGCCACCGTCACCGGCAGTCGGCGGCGACCGCCTGCCGCGCCGGCGCCGCCTGCCGCACCGTCACGAGCGGCGGACGCCCCGGCCGAGCCCGTCGCGGTCGAGATGCGCGTGCGCCCGAGCGGCGCCCACGCCTGCACCGCGCAGAACGGCGCGCACTGGTGCGCCGAGGTCTCTGCGTTCACCGTCGCGACGTGCACGCAGCACTGGGTGAGGCGCTCCTCGATCATCGTGTTGATGTCCATGAAGGGCTTCACCGTGATGCGCTTGACGCGTTCGCCGAGGAACCGCCGCAGCCGCTTGTGCTGCCCCGGCAGCGCCGAGCTCGCGAGCTGGGTGAGGGTGCCGATGCCGAGGTCGCAGCCCGTGCAGATGTCCTTCCACAGCGTCGCGATCGACGGGTGCGACAGCGACGACTGCTCGCTGAGCAGGTCGAG
Organism: Agromyces sp. NPDC055658; assembly: GCF_053618155.1. NCBI lineage: Bacteria > Bacillati > Actinomycetota > Actinomycetes > Micrococcales > Microbacteriaceae > Agromyces > Agromyces sp. NPDC055658. The sequence continues at coordinate 38,828 of NZ_JBSHHD010000026.1, forward strand.
CAGCGACTGCTTCACGCTGTCCTTCAGGGCCTGGTTGATGTTGCTGTCGGCGATGCGGTTCGCGATGAGGTCGGGGTTGAGGTCGAGGAACTCCTTCAACCGGTCGTGGCCGACGAGGGCGGTGAGCGAGTTCCAGGTGCCCGAGTCATCCTTCAGCAGGTAGCCGACCGAGCAGCAGTGCGGATGGCTGCAGGGCAGCGCGGTGAGGTCGCGCCAGGTGACCTCGCCGCCCGTCTGCGCCTCGAGCCGGGCGAGCACGCCCGTGTGCGTGAGCCGGTCGTTCGGGTCGATGCCGGCCGAGCGCCCCGAGCCGAACACGGGCTGTATCGTCACTCCGCCGACGTACGGCGTCGTCATCGCCCGCCGGATCACCGCGCCGATCTCGCCGTCGTTCACGCCGAGCGCGGCGGTCATGGTGAGCGTCGTGAACACGCCCGCCTCCGACAGGCGCTCGAGCGCGCGGTCCTTGAAGCGGCGGATGTCGGCGCCGCGGTGATAGGCCGACGCCTCGGCGCTCTCGCCGTCGAACTGCAGGTACACCTCGACGCGCTCGCGGTGCTTCTTCAGCGTCTCGACGAGGGCGTCGTCCTGCGCGATGCGCAGTCCGTTCGAGTTCAGCAGGATGCGCACGACCGGTCGCGCGACGAGGTGGTCGAGCAGCTGCTCGAGCCATGGGTAGAGGGTCGGCTCGCCGCCCGAGAGCATGAGCACGTCGATGCGGTCGTTCTCGCGAGCGAGCTTCGCGTCGACCGAGGCGAGCACCTCGGCGAGCGGCGCGACCGCGGTCGCCGCCGGCCCCGACTCGGCGAAGCAGGTCGGGCAGCGCAGGTTGCAGTGGTCGGTGAGGTCCTCGAGCAGGATGCACGTGTGCTGCGTCTGCATCTCGGGCAGGCCGTCCTCGTACGCCGACGGCACGGGCTTGAAGTTGCCCGCGAGGTCTGGGGTGTGCACCTTCGTCGGGGCGGTCCACTGCTCGAGGTAGCTCAGGATCTCGGGCGACTCGTCGTACATCGTCGACACGAGCCCGTGCGTGGGGCAGCCGCGCTCGAGCCAGACGCGGTCGTCGCGGATCGCCAGCCAGCCCGAGAGCCGGGCGACGTCGGCGAGCGGTCGCTCGGGGTCCTCCTCGTGGCACCGCGGGCAGAACGCGTTGACGTATCGGTGGATGCGGTGGTCCCGCAGGGGCATTCCGGTACCAGCGGCGGTCGGCATGCGCTCACGATAGCGGGCGGGATGTGCCGGGCGGGAGCACCGCGCCCGCCCGCCATGTCAAGACTGTGACGCAATGCGGCGCCGTGCGACGGGCCGTGACGCAACGTGACGGGCGCCGCCGTCACGAAGGTGCCGCCCGAGGATGCCTCGCCTAACGTCGGCTCAGCGGCGAGACATCCATCGTCGCTTCGACCCATCAGGAGGCTCTCGTGACGCTGAGCGAGACGGTGCGACCGGCACGGCCGGAGCGCGCCGCGCGCCCCGAAGGCCGCCCCGCCCGCCCCGGCGCCAACCGCCCCAACGGCCAGTGGAAGGTCGACGGCACCGAGCCCCTCAACGCCAACGAGCAGTGGAAGCAGGAGGACGGCGGCCTCGCCGTGCGCGAGCGCATCGAGACGATCTACGCCAAGGGCGGCTTCTCGTCGATCGACGGCACCGACCTGCACGGCCGCTTCCGCTGGTGGGGCCTGTACACGCAGCGCAAGCCCGGCATCGACGGCGGCAAGACCGCGACCCTCGAGCCGCACGAGCTCGAGGACGAGTTCTTCATGCTGCGCGTGCGCATCGACGGCGGCCAGCTCTCGACCGAGCAGCTGCGCGTTATCGGCGGCATCTCGACCGAGTTCGCACGCGACACGGCCGACCTGACCGACCGGCAGAACATCCAGCTGCACTGGATCCGAGTCGAGGACGTGCCCGAGATCTGGCGCCGGCTCGAAGGCGTCGGCCTGTCGACGACCGAGGCGTGCGGCGACGTGCCCCGCGTCATCCTCGGCTCGCCGGTCGCCGGCATCGCGGCCGACGAGCTCATCGACCCGACGCCGCAGATCTTCGAGATCCAGGAGCGCTACATCGGCGACCCCGAGCTCGCGAACCTGCCGCGCAAGTTCAAGTCGGCGATCACGGGCCACCCCAGCCAGGACGTCGTGCACGAGATCAACGACGTGGCGTTCGTCGCGGTCGAGCACCCCGAGCTCGGCATCGGCTACGACCTCTGGGTCGGCGGCGGCCTGTCGACGAACGCCCACCTCGCGGTGCGCCTGAACGCCTTCGTCGCGCCCGAGCGGGTCGCCGAGGTGTGGCTCGGGGTCACCTCGATCTTCCGCGACTACGGCTACCGGCGCCTGCGCAACCGCGCCCGACTCAAGTACCTCGTCGCCGACTGGGGCGCCGAGAAGTTCCGGCAGGTGCTCGAGACCGAGTACCTCGAGAACCCGCTGCCCGACGGCCCCGCCGCACCGAAGCCGCTCGCCCAGGGCGACCACGTCGGGGTGCACAAGCAGAAGGACGGCCGCTTCTACATCGGCGCGACGCCCTTCGTCGGCCGCATCTCGGGCACGACGCTCACCCGCCTCGCCGACCTGCTCGACTCGGTCGGTTCGGGCCGGCTGCGCACGACCCCGCACCAGAAGGTCGTGCTGCTCGACATCGACGAGGAGCACGTCGAGCGGGTCGTCGCCGGCCTCGACGAGCTCGGCCTGCAGGCGCGACCGAGCCTCATCCGCCGCGGCACGATCGCCTGCACGGGCATCGAGTTCTGCAAGCTCGCGATCGTCGAGACGAAGCAGACCGCGACCGACGCCGTGATCGCCCTCGAGGAGCGCCTCGCGGGCATCGAGCTGCCGCACCCGATCAGCCTGCACGTCAACGGCTGCCCGAACTCGTGCGCCCGCATCCAGACCGCCGACATCGGCCTCAAGGGGCAGCTGCTGCCCGACGGCGACGGCGGCCAGACCCCCGGCTTCCAGGTGCACCTCGGCGGCGGGCTCGCGTCGACGACGCGCGAGGAGGCCGGCACCGGCCGCACCGTGCGCGGCCTCAAGGTGACCGCCGACGGCCTCGCCGACTACGTCGAGAAGGTCGTGCGCCGGTTCCTCGAGCAGCGCGATACTGCAGCCGACGAGACCTTCGCCGAGTGGGCCCACCGCGCCGAGGAGGAAGAACTGCGATGAGCGTCTCGCTCGCCCCGCGCGCCACCACGAAGCGCGACGCCGCCGCGCTCCGCGCCCTCGCCGAGGCGGGGAACGCCGAGCTCCGGAGCCTCGCCGACGGCGAGGCATCCGCCTACGAAGTGATCGCCTGGGTGGCGCGCAACTTCGACGTGGATGCCGCGGCCGTCGCCTGCTCGATGGCCGACGCCGTGCTGCCGCACGTGGTCGCGCAGTCGCTGCCGGGCGTCGACGTGCTGTTCCTCGAGACCGGCTACCACTTCCAGAAGACGATCGAGACCCGCGACCGCGTCGCCGCGTCGCTCGACGTGCGCATCGTCGACGTGCTTCCCGAGCTCACCGTCGCCGAGCAGGACGCGAAGCACGGCAAGGACCTCTTCGCCCGCGACCCGGGCGCCTGCTGCGCGATGCGCAAGGTCGCCCCGCTGCAGGACGCCCTCGCGGGCTACGAACTCTGGTTCACGGGCGTGCGCCGCGACGAGGCGCCGACCCGCACCGACACGCCGCTCGTCGCATGGGACGAGCGCAACGGCCTCGTGAAGGTCAACCCGCTCGCCGCCTGGAGCTTCGACGACCTCATCGACCACGCCGCCGCGTTCGGGGTGACCGTGAACCCGCTGCTGACCGAGGGCTACCCCTCGATCGGCTGCGAGCCGTGCACGAAGCCCGTCGCCGCGGGCGAAGACCCCCGGTCGGGCCGCTGGGCCGGCCTCGACAAGACGGAATGCGGGTTGCACCTATGACCGACACGTTCTTGACCGGCACTGCCACCGCCCCGGCGAGGGGCCTCGACGCCCTCGACCTGCTCGAGGCCGAGGCGATCCACATCATCCGCGAGGTCGTCGCCGAGTTCGAGCGGCCCGTGCTGCTGTTCTCGGGCGGCAAGGACTCGGTCGTCGTGCTCCACCTCGCGACGAAGGCGTTCTGGCCGGGCCGCGTGCCGTTCCCCGTGCTGCACGTCGACACGGGGCACAACTTCCCCGAGGTGATCGCGTTCCGCGACCGCACGGTCGAGCGACTCGGCCTGCGACTCGAGGTCGCCGAGGTGCAGCGCTACATCGACGACGGCCGCCTGCACGAGCGCGCCGACGGCACCCGCAACCCCCTGCAGACGCAGCCGCTGCTCGACGCGATCGCCGCGGGCAGGCACGACGCGGTCTTCGGCGGCGCCCGCCGCGACGAGGACAAGGCGCGGGCCAAGGAGCGCATCATCTCGCTGCGCGACGAGTTCGGCCAGTGGGACCCGCGCAACCAGCGCCCTGAGCTCTGGAACCTCTACAACGGCCGGCACACCCCCGGCCAGCACGTGCGCGCCTTCCCGATCTCGAACTGGACCGAGCTCGACGTCTGGGCGTACATCGAGCGCGAGGGCATCGAGCTGCCGCCGCTGTACTTCGCGCACGAGCGCGAGGTGTTCCGCCGCGACGGCATGTGGCGCGGCGTCGGCGAGTTCTCGCAGCCCCGCCCCGACGAGCACGTCGAGCTCCGCACCGTGCGGTACCGCACGGTCGGCGACATGAGCTGCACGGGTGCGGTCGAGTCCGACGCCGTGGATGTCGCGGCCGTCGTTCGCGAGGTCGCCGAGTCGACGCTCACCGAGCGGGGGGCGACCCGCGCCGACGACCGCATCTCGGAGGCGGCGATGGAAGACCGCAAGAAGGACGGGTACTTCTGATGGGCGAGCACACCAGCAGCACCCTGCTGCGCTTCGCGACGGCCGGCTCGGTCGACGACGGCAAGTCGACGCTCGTCGGCCGCCTGCTGCACGACTCGAAGGCGATCCTCGCCGACCAGTTCGAGCAGGTCGCCCGCACGAGCCGCGAGCGCGGCTTCGGCGGCGACGCCGGCGGCTTCGACTTCGCGCTGCTCACCGACGGCCTGCGCGCCGAGCGCGAGCAGGGCATCACGATCGACGTGGCCTATCGCTACTTCTCGACGGGTCGCCGTTCGTTCATCCTCGCCGACTGCCCCGGGCACGTGCAGTACACCCGCAACATGGTCACCGGGGCGACGACGGCCGACGTCGTCGTGCTGCTCATCGACGCGCGAAAGGGCGTGCTCGAGCAGACCCGCCGTCACCTCTCGGTCGTGCAGCTGCTGCGCGTGCCGAACGTGATCGTCGCGGTCAACAAGATCGACCTGCAGGGCTACGACGCCGCAGCCTACGCGGCCGTGGCCGCCGAGGTGCTCGAGGTCACCCGCGAGCTCGGCCTGCCCGGGGTGCACGTCATCCCCGTCTCGGCGCTCGAGGGCGACAACGTCGTCGACCGCTCGCCGAACACGCCCTGGTACGACGGGCCGGCCCTGCTCGAACTGCTCGAGACGCTGCCGACCGTCGACGAGATCGAGAGCTCGCTCGAGGCGTTCCGGCTCGACGTGCAGCTCGTGCTGCGCCCGCAGGGCGCCCTCGCGCCCGCCGTCGCGGCGCAGCCCGGGGCCGAAGACCGGTTCCGCGACTACCGTGCGTTCGCCGGGCAGGTGTCGAGCGGCACCGTGCGGGTCGGCGACGAGGTCGCCGTGTTCCCGGGCGGTGCGACCACGACGGTCGTCGCGATCGACACCGCCGACGGCCCGCTCGACGAGGCACGTGCGCCGCAGTCGGTGTCGCTGCGCCTCGCCGACGAGCTCGACGCCGCGCGCGGCGCCGTGATCGCGGCATCCGGAACCCTGCCCGCCGGCCGCCGCGAGATCGACGCCGAGCTGTTCCAGCTCGACGCCCGCCCGCTCGCACCGGGCGCCCGCGTGCTCGTCAAGTTCGGCACCGCGACCGTGCAGGCGCTCGTCGCCGCGGTCGAGGGCCGCCGCAACCTCGACACCCTCGCGACCGAACCCGCCGACCAGCTCGACGCCAACGACATCGGCCGGGTCACCCTCCGCCTCGCGGCGGAGCTGCCCTTCGAGGACTACGCCGTGCACCGTCGCAGCGGCGCATTCCTCGTCATCCACCCGCAGGACGGAGCGACGCTCGCCGCCGGCACGCACAGCCCGGCGCGAGCTTCGGCCGCCTGACGGGGCGCCCCACGGGGCGCACCCGGCCCCGACCCCGGGCCACCGCACCACCATCTGCACGAACCATACAAAGGAGGCGACACCGTGAAGACCCGCACCACTCTTGCTCTCACCGTTCTTGGATTGGCCGCGGTCATGATGACCGGCTGCGCCTCATCGGCCGCGGGAGCCCCGCCGGCCGAGTCCGACGAGGCCCTCGGCGGCACGCCCGCGGAGGAGCTGCGTCTCGGCTACTTCGCGAACGTGACCCACGCGCCCGCGCTGGTCGGGCTCCAGGAGGGCCTACTGCAGGATGCGCTCGGCGACACGAAGCTCTCGACCGAGGTCTTCAACGCCGGCCCGGCCGCCGTCGAGGCGCTCTCGGCCGGCGCGATCGACGCCGCCTACATCGGCCCGAACCCGGCGATCAACACCTTCGTCAAGAGCGGCGGCGAGTCGGCCGTCGTCGTGTCGGGGGTCGCCTCAGGCGGCGCCGCACTCGTCGTCGCCGACGGCATCGACGACCCGACCGACCTCGAGGGCACGACGCTCGCGAGCCCCCAGCTCGGCAACACGCAGGACGTCGCGCTGCGCACCTGGCTCGCCGACGAGGGCTACACGACCGACACGCAGGGCGGCGGCGACGTGCACGTCACGCCGACCGAGAACTCGCAGACGCTCACGCTCTTCCAGCAGGGCGACCTCGACGGCGCGTGGCTGCCCGAGCCGTGGGTCTCGCGCCTCATCATCGACGGCGGCGCGCACGTGCTCGTCGACGAGGCCGACCTGTGGGACGACGGCGACTTCCCGACCACGGTGCTGCTCGTCTCGAAGCAGTTCCTCGCCGACCACCCGGCGACGGTCGAGGCGCTCGTCGAGGGCCACGCCGACGCCGTGCAGTTCATCGAGGACGAGCCCGAGCAGGCCGCCGAGGACATCAACGCCCAGCTCGAGGCCGACACCGGCAAGCCGCTGGGCGACGAGGTGCTCGCGCGCTCGCTCGAGCACGTCCGGTTCACGGTCGACCCCGTCGCCGACACCTTCGAGGAGGTGCTCGCGAACGGCGTCGCCGCCGGTACGGCGAAGGACGGCTCGATCGACGGGCTGTTCGACCTCGCGATCCTGAACCGCGTGCTCGAAGCGCGCGGCGAGGAGCCGGTCTCGGCCGCCGGACTCGGCACGGAGTGAGCGCATGAGCAGGCAGACGGTCATCCGCATCGACGGGCTCGGCAAGCGCTTCGGCGAGCGCGCCCCGCTCGTGCTCGACGACGTGACGCTGCACGTCGCGGAGGGCGAGTTCGTCTGCCTGCTCGGCGCATCGGGCTGCGGCAAGTCGACCCTGCTCAACCTCATCGCCGGACTCGACCGCCCGTCGACGGGCACCATCGAGGTGCCCGCCGACGGCGCGGCCGTCATGTTCCAGGAGTCGGCGCTCATGCCGTGGCTGAGCGCCCGTCGCAACGTCGAGCTCGCGCTGAAGCTGCGCGGGGTGCCGCGGGCCGAACGCCGCGCGAAGGCGCTCGAGCTGCTCGACGTCGTCAACCTCGCCGACGCCGCCGAGAAGCGGCCCCACGAGCTCTCGGGCGGCATGCGCCAGCGCGTCGCCCTCGCCCGGGCGCTCGCGCAGGACCGCAAGGTGCTGCTCATGGACGAGCCGTTCGCCGCGCTCGACGCCATCACCCGCGACCTCCTGCACGAGGAGCTCGAGCGGGTCTGGCGCGAGACCGGCCGCACGATCGTGTTCGTCACCCACAACGTGCGCGAGGCGGCCCGCCTCGGCGAACGCGTCGTGCTGCTCTCGAGTCGCCCGGGCCGCGTTGCCGGGGAATGGCGGCTGGATGCCTCGGGCCCGCGCCGCATCGAGAGCCCCGAGGTCTCGGCGGTCTCGATCGAGATCACCGAGCGCCTGCGGAAGGAGATCGCCCGCAATGCCGCATGACATCCAGACCGCCGGTCGAGTAGCGCCGCCGGAGGCGACGCGTATCGAGACCTCTCGTCCCGCGAGCGACTCACCGGGTCTCGATACGCGTCCTCCTTCGTCGGGCGCTACTCGACCGGCGGGCGCGGGGTCAGACCTCCCGCCGGGCTCGATGCCGTTCCCCGAGCTCGTCGAGCGCGAGGCGTCCTCGTCGCCCGACGAAGCCGAACTGCGCGAGCTCGCCGCCGGCCTCGACCGCCTGCAGACCGACGAGACCCGCCGCGAGTCGCGCTGGCGCCGGTTCTGGTCGGGCGTGCTGCCGCCCGTCATCCTCATCGTCGTGCTGCTCGTCGTCTGGCAGGTCTACACGGTCGTCGCGCGCCCGCGCCCCGACCTCTACCCGGGCCCGGTCGAGGTGTTCACGGCGATCGGCGCCGCATGGGAGAGCGGCCGGCTGCAGCTCGCCGTGACGACGAGCCTCGAGCGCGGCGTCATCGGCTTCCTCATCGCGGTCGCGATCGGCACGCCCATCGGCCTGGCGCTCGCCGAGGTCGGCTGGCTGCGTCGCGCGTTCGGCCCCTTCGTGTCGGGGCTGCAGGTGCTGCCGTCGGTCGCGTGGGTGCCCGCCGCGATCATCTGGTTCGGCCTGTCCGACGCGACCGTCTACTTCGTCATCCTCATGGGTGCCGTTCCCTCGATCGTCAACGGCCTCATCTCGGGCGTGAACCAGGTGCCGCCGCAGCTGCGTCGCGTCGGCCGGGTGCTCGGCGCGAACCGGTCGCAGCTCGCCACCCTCGTCGTGCTGCCGGCCGCGCTGCCGGGCTACGTCGGCGGGCTCAAGCAGGGCTGGGCGTTCTCGTGGCGCTCGCTCATGGCCGCCGAGATCATCGCGACCGGCGGCTCGATCGGGTTCGGCCTGGGCGCCCTGCTCGACCAGGGCCGGCAACTGGCCGACCTCTCGGCGGTGTTCGTCGCGATCCTCGTGATCCTCTTCGTCGGCATCCTCGTCGAACTGGCGATCTTCGCCCCGATCGAGCGTGCGCTGCTGCGCCGCCGGGGCCTGCTGCAGGAGGGCACGCGATGAGCGCCGGACACGTCACCCTCGTCGGCGCCGGACCGGGCGACGCGGGACTGCTCACCATCCGCGGCCTGCGCGCGCTCGAGCGGGCCGACGTGATCGTGGCCGACCGGCTCGGCGCCCGCGGCGTGCTCGACGGCCTCGCCGCCGAGGGCGTCGAACTTCGGGCAGAGGTCGTCGACGTCGGCAAGCTGCCCGGGCATCACGCCGTGCCGCAGGACGCCATCAACGCCCTGCTCGTCACCCTCGCCCGCGAGGGCAAGCAGGTCGTGCGGCTCAAGGGCGGCGACCCGTTCATCTTCGGCCGCGGCGGCGAGGAGCTCGCGTTCTGCCGCGACGCGGGCATCGACGTCGCGGTCGTGCCGGGCATCACGAGCGCGATCTCGGTGCCGGCGATCGCGGGCATCCCGCTCACGCACCGCGGCCTCGCGACGACGTTCACGGTCGTCACCGGACATGACCAGATCCGGGCGCTCGGCGGCGGCCGCGACCACACCGTCGTGCTCCTCATGGGCATCGGCACCCTCGCGAACTCGGCGATCACGCTCGCCCGCGGCGAGCGCGGCGGCGACTGCCCGGTCGCCATCGTGGAAGATGGGTACGGCCCGAGGCAGCGCGTCACCGTCGGAACGCTCGACTCGATCGCCCTGCAGGCGGCGCGCCGAGGCGTGCGGTCGCCCGCGGTGGTCGTGGTCGGCGACGTCGTGACGCTCAGCCCCTACGCACCCGAAGCGCTCTCCCCCAGCACAACCCGAAAGGCCTCGCAGCAATGACCCTCTCCCTCCGCGTCGCGATCGTGGGCGCCGGCCCCGCCGGCATCTACGCCGGCAACATCCTCCGCCGCCAGGTCGCCGAGCAGGGCGGCGAGGTCGCGATCGACCTGTTCGAGTCGCTGCCGGCACCCTACGGCCTCATCCGCTACGGGGTCGCGCCCGACCACCCGCGCATCAAGGGCATCGTGAACTCGCTGCACGAGATGCTCGATGCGGGCGACATCCGCCTCATCGGCAACGTCGAGGTGGGCCGCGACGTCGAGGTCGGCGAGCTCCAGGAGCGCTACGACGCCGTGATCTTCGCGACCGGCGCCCTGCGCGACGCCCCGCTCGACATCCCCGGCATCGACCTGCCCGGCTCGTACGGCGCCGCCGACTTCGTCGCCTGGTACGACGGACACCCCGATGTGCCGCGCTCGTGGCCGCTCGAGGCGCGCGAGATCGCGGTCATCGGCAACGGCAACGTCGCGCTCGACGTCGCCCGCGTGCTCGCGAAGCACCCGAAGGACATCCTCTCGACCGACATCCCCGCCAACGTGCTCGCCGGGCTCGAGGCATCCCCCGTCACCGACGTGCACGTGTTCGGCCGGCGCGGACCGGGCCACGTGAAGTTCACCCCGATCGAGCTGCGCGAGCTCGGCGAGGTGCCCGACGTCGACATCGTCGTGTACGACGACGACTTCGAGCGCGCCGAGGGCGACGCGCATGCCGAGGCGCTGCACGCCTCGAACAACCAGGTCAAGGTCATGACCCGCACCCTGAACGGCTGGCGCACGGGCCCCGGCTCGACCGGCGCCGGCACCGCGTCGCGCCGCCTGCACCTGCACTTCCTGCACTCGCCCGCCGAGATCACGGGCGACGGCAAGGTCGAGGCGATCCGGTTCGAGCGCACCCGACCGGTCGGCGACGGTTCGGTCGAGGGCACGGGCGAGTTCGTCGAATACCCGGTGCAGGCCGTGTACCGGGCCGTCGGCTACGCGAGCTCGCCGATCCGCGACGTGCCGTTCGACGAGCGGGCTGCGGTCATCCCCAACGAGGGCGGGCGGGTCGTGGATGCCTCGGGCGAGTCGATCCCGGGCGTCTACGCGACCGGATGGATCAAGCGCGGCCCGGTCGGACTCATCGGCCACACGAAGGGCGACGCGCTCGAGACGATCACCAACCTCGTCGCGGACGCGCAGGCCGGCGTGCTCGCCGCGCCCGCCATCGACGCGGCCGACGGCACCGAGATCCTCGACCTGCTCGACGCCCGCGGGGTCGAGCACACGAGCTGGCAGGGCTGGCTCGCCCTCGACGCGCACGAGCGCGGGCTCGGCGAGTCGTTCGAGGCGCCCGAGCGGTACGCCGGCGTCGTTCGCGAACGCGTGAAGGTCGTGCCCCGTGAGGAGCAGGTGGCGATCTCGCGCGACGACGTGCTGGCGCTGTCGTGACCTACGTCATCGCGCTGCCCTGCGTCGACGTCAAGGACAAGGCGTGCATCGACGAGTGCCCCGTCGACTGCATCTACGAGGGCGAACGATCCCTCTACATCCACCCCGACGAGTGCGTCGACTGCGGCGCGTGCGAGCCCGTCTGCCCGGTCGAGGCGATCTACTACGAAGACGACCTGCCCGACGAGTGGTCCGACTACTACAAGGCCAACGTCGAGTTCTTCGAGATCACGCCCGGTGGCGCGTCGGGCGGTGCGCCGCTCGGATCGCCGGGCGGCGCCGCCAAGACCGGCACGCTCGACTTCGATCACCCCATCGTCGCGGCGCTCGCCCCGCAGGGCGAGTAGTACCGCCACCGTCAGCGCATCGCGGCGCCCGGTTGGAGCACGAGATCGGCGACGGCCGGGTCGGCACCGATCGCGACGAGCCGGGCGCGGAACGCGCGCCTGGCACGAACGTACGGCTCGTCGGAGTCGCGGATCACGGCGAGCTGGTTCATCCACTCGAAGACGCCCTGCACCTCGAAGGCGAACTGGTCGGCATCGTCGGCCCCGACGATGCCGTCGAGCTCGCCGGCCTCGGCCGCGTACCGCACCTGCACCGCGAGGTAGCCGAGCCAGTCGTCGAGCTGCGCGGTGATCGCGTCGCGCACGACGCCGGGCTTCGCGTGGAAGTCGGCCGCCGCGGCTGAGAAGAAGCACCCGCCCGGGAACACGCGGTCGTGCGAGTACGCGACGACGCGATCGAGCAGTGCGACGACCCGCGTCAGCCCGCGCGGCTTCTCACGGGCGGGGGCGATGACGGTCGCGAAGTAGCGCTCGCGGGCCGCCTCGACGGCGGCGAGCTGCAGCTTCTCCTTGCTGCCGAAGAGCGTCGCGATGCTCGACTTACTCACGCTCGCGGCGATCGCGATGCGACCGATCGACAGCTGGTCGAGCCCTTCGATCGAGGCGAGGTCGACGGCGTGGCCGAGCACCACCCGGCGCGAGGCATCCCCCCGCGCCCGGCGGCCGTCGACCGCGACATCCGTTCCGCTCATGCTCTCGATTTTACGCACGATCGTGCGTATAGTGGGCGTACGATCGTTCGTATTCATTGTTGGCGTCTGCTTCGAACGCGGCGGATGCCTCGCCGGAAGCCACTCGGAGGCCACCATGCCTGCAGCACTCACCGCCCATGCCGCCGCCATCCGCGCCGCCGATCGCATCTCGCCCGGGCTCGCGGCGCAGGTCGCGCTACCGCTCTTCCGCCGGGTGCGGCCGGCGCTGTCCGTTCGCGAACACGACCGCGCCGTGCACGAGCGTGCCGAACGCGGTCGCCTTCGTGTTCGCGGCCGCGATGTCGTCGCGTACTCGTGGGGGCACGGCGCCGACACCGTGCTGCTCGTGCACGGCTGGCGCGGACGGGCATCGCAGTTCGCCCCGATCGTGCGCGAGCTGCGCGCCGAGGGCCTTCGACTCGTGGCGTTCGACGCACCCGCGAACGGCGACTCTGCCGGGCGTCACACCGACATCCGCGACTACCTCGCCGCGATCGAGGCGTTGCAGCAGCGCTACGGGCGATTCCACCTGATCGTCGGTCACTCGTTCGGCGCACTCGCCGCGATCACGGCGGTGCGCGAGGGCACGGCCACCGGCGGCGTCGCGGCGATCGCCGGCATGGCCGACGCGCGCTTCCTCGTCGACGCGTTCTCGGGGCGGCTCGGGTTGCGTCCCGCCACGTCCGACGCGCTCGCGCGCGGATTCAGCCGGCGCGTGCTGCCCGAGGTCGACGACCCCTATCGGCGCTTCGACGCGGTCGGCTCACCGCTGCCCGACGGCGTGCCGTTGCTCGTCGCCCACGATCGCGGCGATCGCGAGGTCGCGTCGAGCGAGTCGGTGCGCCTGCACGCCGCGCACGGCGATCGCTCGCGCCTGCTCCTGACCGAGGGGTTCGGGCACGTCCGCGTACTCGGCGCCGACCCCGTGCTCGACGCGGTCGCGGCCTTCGCGACCGGCGGGCTCGCCGCCGTCGACACGGTCACGCACTCGAGCCCGGCCGGCACCCCCGCTGTGCGTCACTGAGCGAGGTACGTGATGACCCGTCGCCCGGGCGGGCCGGCGAGCTGGCGGGCAGCGGGCCGACACGCCGACACGCCGCATGCTCCACCGGGCGGCGCGTTCCTCGACGATTCCGAGGATCATCGGAATCGTCGCGGTCAAGCGGCGACGCTTGCGAGGTGGGCAGCGATGTCGAGGGGTGGTGGTGCGATCGATGGGAGTCGTCGGTTGCCGGGGCGTGGTCGGCGGTCGGGGTCGAGGTGCGCCGGCGGCACGAACCAGGTGAATCCGTGCTCGATGAGGATGACCCAGCCGTCGTCGTGGATGCGGTGATGGTGATGTGCGCAGAGCATGATGCCGTTGCCCGCCAATCGCTAATGTGACCTCTTATGAGGACGGTGAAGGCAGCAGCCATCTACGCGCGCATCTCGAGCGACCAGACAGGCGAGGGGCTGGGCGTGGCACGACAGCTCGAGGACTGCCGACGACTCGCCGCCGAACGAGGATGGAGCGTCGCCGCCGAGTACGTCGACAACGACATGTCCGCGTACCGGGGCAAGACACGGCCAGAGTACGCGCGGATGCTGGCCGATATCGAGGCTGGCCGCATCGACGCGGTGATTGCTTACCACCAGGACCGACTCACGCGCCGCCCGATGGAGTGGGAGCAGTTCGTCGAACTCTGCGACCGGGCGGGCGTCGAGCAGTTGGCAACGGTGACTTCGGATATCGACTTCGGCAACGACAACGGGATGCTGGTGGCACGGATAACCGCCGCCGTCGCGGCGAACGAGTCCGCTCGCAAGTCAGCGCGCATCAGGCGGAAGATCCAGCAGAACGTCGAGCAAGGCAGACCGAACGGTGGCGCGCAACGACCGTTCGGGTACGAGGCCGACAAGATGACCGTGCGCGAGTCCGAGGCAGAGATCATCCGACAACTCACCGCACGGTTCCTCGTGGGTGAATCGCTGCGGTCGCTGGTGACGTGGATGAACGATCAGGAGATCCCGACGATGGCAGGGGCGCAGGAGTGGCGCACGCCGACTCTCCGGCAGATCCTGGCGGGCGGTCGGATCGCCGGCATCCGCGATCATCACGGCGAGCCGGCCGGCCCTGCCGCATGGCCGGGGATCATCACCCGCGAGCAGCACGACCAGATCCTTGCGACGATGCGATCGAAGCAGCGGAGCGGGCGGCGGGCGCCCCGGCGGTACTTGCTCAGCGGATTGCTGCGCTGCGGGAAGTGCGGGAACCGGCTCTACAGTTCCGCCCGCCGGGAGCGCCGCCGCTACGTCTGCATGTCCGGACCCGACCACGGCGGATGCGGACAACTCACCGTCGTCGCCCCACCCGTCGAGGAATGGATCGCCGCCGCCGTGCTGCTCAGACTCGACACTCCCGCCATGGCTGACGCCCTCTCCGGACGAGCCGCCGCCAACGAACGCCATTCGGCCCTGGTCGCAGAGCTCGATGCTGCGCGGACCCGCTTGGGCGAGCTTGCCGAGATGTTCGGCGCAGGCGAGATCTCCCGCGCGGAACTGCTCGCCGCACGGAAGCCTGCTGAGGCCCGCGTCATCGCAGCGCAACGGCAACTCGATCAGATCACCGGAGCGAACGCCCTTGACGGGCTCGTCGGCCACGGTGCCGCGCTGCTGGAATCCTGGGACAGCCTCAACCTCGATCGGCAGCACGCGATCGTGCGTGCCGTGATGGATCATGCGACGATCATGCCCGGGAAGTCAGGCGCCCGGACCCTGGACCCGTCCCGCATCGTTCCCACTTGGGCCTGCTGAGGGCTCCGGGGTCGCGGCGCCGCCCCTCCGGGGCTGCGCGCCGCGTCCCCCGGTCGCCCCGAGCAGCACCCCAAGCCGGGAGACGACCGCCGCATCGGTCACATGCACCGGAATGCCCTGTGCCTCGCATGACTCCACCAGCCACGCCCGCACCGCATCGAAATCGCCCCCGAACATCAGCGCCCCCACTGCGCCCAGATCGCCGGGGCGCCCTGCCAGGCCGGATTCTCTGACGACGACCACCGCGTGAACGGATCCCCGCCCATCAACTCCGATGCGGCGTCGATCACGGCATGAGCCGACGCGCCGGTCAGTCGGATCCGGTCAGGCTGGAAGCCCTGCGCGACGTCGTATCGGTGCAAGCCAAGGTCGCGCGCTGCCGGATCGGCGAATGTCTTCGCGACGTACTTCGACAGGTAGGTCGCAGCAATCCGCGCTTCTGAGAGCGCGCCAGAGCCGACCGGAAGGCCACCGATCAGCTTGATGCCGATGAACCCATGCCCCCACGCTTCATCGATCAGGCGCCGCTTGATGAACTTCCCGACCGCGAAATGCGCGTGCAACCCGTGATCGGTCTTGTGCCACTCCGGCACCCACGCGTACGGGAACGGGTCACCGCCGAGCCCGTCGCGCATGTTCCGGAAGAACTCGCCCAGGTGCGCCCGTAGCAACTGTGGGTCATGATTTCCCGTCCCGCGATACGTCAGCGTGCCGAGCCGATTCAACCGGTTCGCCGCGCAATACCGACGCAGCCGTGAGCGCGCCCGCCGACCGGCTTCTGCGGCCGCCCGCTCAGGATCACTCGCGGAACCGCGCGCGACGTACTGGGGAACCCGTCGCACGGATCGCTGGAACGCGCCGCCACCCTCGCCCGCGGCGGGGCAGAGCGTGAACGACCAGCCTGAATCCGGACGTGCGAGGAACGACAGGGACGAAGAGGAGGGAGAGAGTGACACGGGTACCCGTTCGATGGCGCCGACAAGAAGACGGCCCAGAACAGGTAATGGTCACTTTCGCACGACGGGCACTGGCCGGTTAGTGTCGCGCAGCCCTCCCAGGCAAGGGCCCCTCGCTCATCTCAACTTTGTCCTCCCGACGGGACCTGGGACGCGCCCTTAACCGAGATTGCGACCAGTCAACCCGAGACCACCGACATTCACCAGAACCACGAGCAGGGCACAAACTGCCGCGCCTTCACCCCCTGACGGGGGTGAAGGCTTGCCATCGACACCGCTGCCGGACTCCCGAGTTATGTTGCAGATTCAAGTCAAGCGCGCCGCTATCAGGTCAGAATTTGGTACCGCTCGTCCGGAAGTTCCTCGAGAAGACCAAGATGCCTCACTCGCGACATCTCGCGCTCCACGAACTCGCGGTCAAGCAGGCCCTCCGGCGTGACAGGCAGCGCGATCAGCACCTTTTGCAGCCTCGTCTTCGTCAGGCTGAGGTTGTACGTGTAGGCCGCGACTGCCTTGCGGATGGTGGCAACGAGGTACAGTGCCACCGTCGGAGTCATCTCTCCGATCAGCTCAGGCTTTGGCTTCAGCAGCCAAATGTTCTGTCCGCTGAGGAATGCATGATGCTGGTAGAAGGTGGAGCCAGTGCTGCCGTCAAGGGCCAACGTGATCACGCCACCCTCATTGATCTTTCCCTCGCGTGGCTGGCAATAACCAGTCACGCCGTTGTTCCGAGCCGTCCGCGAGACGAATGGCAGCGCATCCACGTCGTTGAGTTCGGCTTCCTGAAAATTGATCTTGTCATCCTGAAGGGATGCCGAGATGTCGAAGAAGTCGATCAACGGAACCTTTTGCATGCCAACCACCTCACAGATACTGATTCGAGAAAAGGTACGCAATGTACTCATTGACCGATTGCTGAAGATCCGCGTCTGTAACTTCGTAGTCCTCGTCGTTGAAGAGGGTGTAGACCCACTGGTCCTGGTAGTCGAGGTCTACGTGGAAAGAGAACTCAGTCTCAGCTCGCTCCTTGAAAGCGGCGAGAAATAACGCGTAGGCAGCGTCGCTGCGATCTGTTGGTGTTCTAGTCTTCTGGTGCTTGATGAGGGCGAACGCATCGTCGAACTTCGCCATCCACGTCGGTCCGGAGTGTTTCGTTCCAGTCTCGAAGACGAGAACGATTGTCTCGGTTCCCTTGGGGAAGAAGAGATTCTTCGGCATCTCGATTGACGCCAGCAAGCGATTCTTCGCCAGTATGCGCTGCTTGTAGACCTCGTTATCCGCGTGCTTCTTCGTCCGCGCTGAAACAGCGTTGACTGGCACGATAGCGACTCCGATGCTTCCTGGAAGCAGGCTGTCCAGCATCAGCTCAACGAACGAAATCTCGGAGTACGTCGCGTTTGAATACGGAGGGTTGATGAAACCTACGTTGCACTCGTAGGACGCAAGTTCCTTCTTGACAGAGAAGCAGTCGGCGTTCTTCAGATGCGACTGACCATCCTTATTCAAGAACATATTCAGGGCGACGATCGAGTAGACCGATGCCTCGATCTCTACGCCAAAGAGGTTGTTCTTCCGGAAGCCGTCCTTTTCCGTTGGAGTGTAGTCATCAGACAACGCGATCCGCCGCCAGGCGGACGTCAGGAAGCCCCCTGTCCCGGCGCATGGGTCCAACACCTTCGACGACAAGTCGACCCCAGCGATGTCATTGAAGAGTCGCGTGACGTGGGAGGGGGTGAGGACGATGCCAAGGTCCGACCCACCCTTTGTGGAGTATGACAAGAAGACGTTGAAGAACAACGAAACGAGATCCAGCTCGCTGTCTTCGTAGTGCTCGTAGAGGATCCGGTCGACATCAGCGATGAGCTTGTGAACCGTGCCCTTTGCGTACTTGTGCCTGATTCCCTCCTTCTCAGCGCTCGCCAATGACAGGATCCGAGGTCGCATCTCATCGATGAGGGTCTGCTTGTCAGACACCACTGATCCCTTGATTCTGCGCTCCAAGGTGTGCCAGAGAATCTCAGCAATGTCTCGGTTCGAGTTGTACTGCGAATAGGCCGTCTTGAAAATTGGATCCTCAAGTGCGAAGAGGATAGCCCCGACCACGTACAGGCGGTTGTGCTCGATAATGTTCATCTCGTGGTGCATGAACCCGTTGATGACGTTTGCAGATTCGAGTAGCCGAGCCTGGCTCTTGACGTCACCCAGCTTCCCAGGCTCCGCGAGCAGATCGCGATACTGCGCTGGTGTCAGTACGGAATGAACGTTGAGGTTCGTGAATGTGTCAACACCGAGCTTCCAACCGTAAGTATCGATGCGTCGAGTGAGTGGATCTGTGCCTGAGCAGGCGACCGCGATGACATTGAAACGGTCTTTCAGAAAGCGCGCGTACCAGAGCGCTCCGTTCACCGCGTACTCGTCCACGCGATCTTCAAGATCGTCCTCGAAGATGTGCTTGGCGGTGGAAGCTTTGTTCTCGATGACCACAACGAGATTGGCCGGTTCGTCAAAGATGACAAACTCCGGGCGCCCAGCATTGCCAGTCCCGCGTTTGGAAGCGGTGGACAAGAGCTCGTTGATCGACTCGACGTCGGACTTTTCTGCCCACGCTCGAACCGACGGGTCCACTGGCTCGAACGACGCGTTGATGAACCCCTTGCTGACTAGCTCGTTGAACACCCACATGTCAGTGGACTTCTCCAGCATGAACTCTCCTCAGCCACCTTCCGGGGTGCAACTGTCAACCGTGGCCCGCAACATAAGCGGCTGAACCACAGTAGCCAGTGGCGCCGACGATGCCCGGGAACGTCGACGCGCGCCGGACGAGGACCCGCCTGGGAGGGGGGTGTGTTTACGATTAACGCCGTTGTCGAGATCGGTGCGGCCCCGGTGGCGCTTCCACCACCGGATGTGGTGCGCTTGGGTGTGCGAGGGCGGTCGAGTGCAGCCCGGCCAAGCGCACCCGCCGTCGCGTTCGATGAGGACGAGTTTCTGCGCCTGGGAGAACAGGCGGCGCGACCGGCCGAGGCGGGTCGTCTCGCAGCCGTCGCCGTAGTAGAGGGGCGAGATGCCGGCCCACATCGCGAGCTCCTCGATCGAGGGGATCGACACGGGCTGGTCGATGCCGTCGATCGTGCCGTGCCCGCGCCCTAACTCGAGCGCGGCGGCGTCGACGCGGGCCACGACCATCGCCTGCCGCAACGCCACGGGCCCGTCGTTCGCGCTGAGCGAGTGACGGGCGATGTCGGCGAGCGCGTCGAGGTTCATCTGGGCGATCGTGCGCTGCTCGGCGACCACGTCGTCACAACCGGCGGGGTTTCGAGACGGTCGCTGCGCTCCAGCCTCGACCTGCTCACCCCGAGCCGGGCGCTTCGCGTCGCGCGCCCGGTGGAGCTCGGCGCCGACGAGGGTCTCGATCGCGAGCTTGATCGGAGCGCCGTTGACGGGGTCGGCAGCACCCTTGAACCGGATCATGCCGTGCTCGTCTTCCCAGATGCGGAACTCGCGCGCCGCC
Source organism: Agromyces sp. NPDC055658 (assembly GCF_053618155.1). NCBI lineage: Bacteria > Bacillati > Actinomycetota > Actinomycetes > Micrococcales > Microbacteriaceae > Agromyces > Agromyces sp. NPDC055658. The sequence goes on from NZ_JBSHHD010000026.1 coordinate 58,475, forward strand.
CGCAGTTCGTCTTCACGCGGCTTCACCCCATCGGGGTCGAGGCGCGCCTGCATGAGCTTCACCAGCCGGTGCAGCCCGTCGACCCCCACGACCGGAGCCCGATCGACGAGGAACGCCTCGGCCTCGGACAGCTCGACCCGGTCGGCGCGCGGCGCGATGCCGTCGAGGAACCGGCGGATCACATCTGCCGCGTCGACGCACACGGCACCCGACGACACTGCCCGTGCGAGGTGCGGATGCCTCGGCGGCAGCACCTCACCCGTGAACGCGGCCCGGGGTGCGGTCGCCGCACCGACCGCGACGAGCTTGACCGCCTCTTGGAACCGGCCACCCGTCGCGGACGCGATCAACCGTTCGGCCGAGGAGAACCCATGCCGGCGGGCTACATCATCGTCGGCACCGGTGCGGGAGCGGGCCGCGAGCTCGGCCGCGACCGGCGCCTGCAATGCCTGCACACGCCGAGCGAGTTCACCCAGGGCTTCGGTCACCCGCACCAGGCCGTCGTCGCTCATCGACCGCGCATCGCCGACCGGGTCGACCGACCCGGTGGCACCAGCGGCCAAGGCGCCCGACCACACCGCATCGACCCCGTCGAGCGCAGCTGAAACCCCGATCAGTGCGGGTATTGCATCAGCTGCGGCCATACCCCGAGTCTACCCGGAAGCGGCTCGGATTCGAAGAGATATTCGAAACTGTGGACAATGAATCGGGCGATGACCCCACCGACCGGCACGCACACGCCTGCTCGCCCCCGACCGACCCGTACTCATGCACGCGCGCCCGCAGGCACGCACCCGCCCGACCCGCACTCACTCACTCGCCCACGCACCCAAACAAAGACACGAAACGGGCTCCCAGCCGGTCGGGAGCCCGTTTCGCGGTCGCGTCGTGACGGGTGCGAGAACGTCAGAGGTTCATCGCTCGGGGGTGGGGGCCCCGTCACGCGCGTCGTCAGCGGTCGACTGGCCGTCACCGCTGCGTTCTTCACCGGCCGAGGCCGCGTCGTCCGCGGTCTCCTGCCCGGTCTGGCTGTGGTCCTCGCCGTTCGCGGCGCCGTCTTCGGCGGCCTGCTGACCGGTCTCGGATGCCTCGTCGCCGGGCACGACCGGTGCGTCACCGTTCTGGCGGTGCTCGGCGGCCTTGTCGAGGCCAGCCCGGCGCTTCTCCTCGGCGTTCTCGTGGGCGGCGTCGCGCCGGTCGGCGCCCTTCTCGCGAGCATCCTCGGCGGTCTGCTGGCCGAACTCGCGGTGCTCGCGGCCCGTGTCGCTGATGTGCTCGCCGCCGGGCTCCTGCTGGCCGGTGACGCCGTCGAAGACCTCTTGCGCCGGTGCCGGCAGCACGCCGGCAGCGCCGGCGGCGCCCACGCCCGTGAGCCCTGCGGCGGTCGCCGCCGCCGCACCGATCGCGATCTTCGCTGCCAGGCCGAGCCCGGCGATTCCCGTGAATGCCACTCTTCTTCTCCGTATCTTCGGCGACGAGCCACTGGGGGTCTGGCTCGTCGCCGCAGTCGTTGCGTTCGGGTCGAACGAGATCGAGCCCGCCGCGACGCGGTCGGCGTCGAGTCGCGCCAGCAACTCGGCCGACGGCTGCGGCGCCGCCTGCCCGGCCGCGAGCCGGAAGCCGGCCACGGCGTCGGCGACGCCCGCGAGGTCGGCACGCCGCGGCGGCACATCGCCGCGCAGCACGGCTGCGGCCTCGTCGTCGTGAATGCGGTGGTTGCTCATCTCACTCCCTGCTATCGCCGGAGGTCGCCGCAGGGGTACGCCCTGCGGGGAATTTCTTTCGAAGCGCCGTGAGCGCCCGGCGCTGCAGCGCCTTCACCGCACCCGCGCGCTTGCCCAGCACGGCGGCGACCTGCTCGACCGTGAGGTCGCCGATGATGCGCAGCACCATCACGTCGCGCTGGTCGGGCGGAAGCCCGTCGAGCGTGGCCAGCGCCGCGACATCCCCGATGCGACCCAGCGCCTCGTCCTCGGCGCTGGCCGCCCGCCGGGGGTCGAGCTCATCGGCCCACTCCTCGCTCGGCGCCTGCCGCGCGCGGCGGCGCAGCTCGTCGACGAGGCGCCGGTACGCGATCGTGAACACGAAGGCCCGGAACTCCGCCGCGCCGCCCTCGAATCGGTCGAGCCCGTCGAACACGGCCAGGAACACCTCGCTCGTGAGATCGTCGGGCTCGGCCGAGCCCCGCGCCCGCAGGAAGCCCGCGACGGCACCGGCGTGCGCGTTCCAGAGCTCGGCCGACGCCCACGGCGCCCCGGCCTTCGCCGCGAGCAGCACCGTCTCGAACCCGTCGGCCGCCTCAGCGCCGCCGCTCGCGGCCCGCGGCATCGCCCAGCCCCGGGAGGCCGAGTGCGCGAGCACCCCGTCGAAATCGCCCATGGTCGCAAGAGTGTAGGGCAGCCGAGTGCGTGCCGCACTCGGCGTGACGCGCGACGAAGGCACGAGGCATCCTCACCCTGCGACGCACGGTCGGGTTCGGTGCCGTCACTCGCCCTTCGCGCCGGCGTCGGTGACGCCCACGTCGGTGCGGTGGAAGTTCTGGAACGACCGCGACGCGGTCGGCCCGCGCTGGCCGAGGTAGCGGCTCGCGTACTCGGCCGAACCGTAGGGTCGCTCGGCCGGCGACGACAGGCGGAAGAAGCAGAGCTGCCCGATCTTCATGCCCGGCCAGAGCTTGATCGGCAGGGTCGCGACGTTCGACAGCTCGAGCGTGACGTGCCCCGTGAACCCAGGGTCGATGAAGCCCGCGGTGGAGTGGGTGAGCAGGCCGAGCCGGCCGAGCGAGCTCTTGCCCTCGAGCCGCGCCGCGACGTCGTCGGGCAGGGTGACCTGCTCGTAGGTCGATCCAAGCACGAACTCGCCGGGGTGCAGGATGAACGGCTCGTCGGGCTTCACCTCGATCAGGTGGGTGAGCTCTGGCTGGTCTTCCGCCGGGTCGATGTACGGGTACTTGTGGTTGTCGAAGAGCCGGAAGTACCGGTCGAGCCGCACGTCGACCGACGACGGCTGCAGCATCGACGGATCGCTCGGCTCGAGCGCGATGCGGCCGAGTTCGAACTCTGAACGGATGTCGCGGTCGGAGAGCAGCACGCGCCCAGCCTACCGAGGCCCCGGCTCCGCCTCAGTGCGTGGTCGGGAACTGATCGTCGGCGAGCAGGGCCGTGTCAGCGCCGCAGCCGAGCTCGCCGTCCTGCAGCAGGACGTCGGACACGTGCAGGCGCTCGACCACGCCATCGGCCGAGCGCACGAGCAGGCAGTCGTCGGCGTCGCGCATGGCGAGCCCCAGGCGGTCGCCGTCCCGCAGCACCTCCACCGGCGCGAGCGCGCGACCGTCGGTCTCGCCCTCCAGCCGAGCGGTGATGGATGCCTCGAGCTCGTCGGCACTCGCATCGCCCGCGCCGGTCAGCACCTCGATCGCGACGGCCTCGGCCGCCTCGGGCACCACGGGCCGTTCGTCGGCGGGCGGTTCGACCTCGACGAGCGGGTCGGGGCACGACGTCTTCTCGACCCCGCCGTCGATGACGCCCCAGCGGTCGAACCGGAGGCGCACGCAGAAGTCGTGTTCGGGGTCGTCGTTCGCCGAGACCTCCGTGATGCGGCTCGCGAGCACGAGTGCGCCGACCGGCTCTTCCCACGCGGCATCCGATTCGGGCTCGATCGCGACGAGCCGGAACGGCGTCGCCGTATCGGGCACCGGGCCCCAGTCCGACGTATTCCCGCGATCGGGGACGCCCGTGGCCGGCAACTCCTGCGTCGCTCGGCGCGCGTACGCGGCGATGGCGTCCTCGGGCCGCTCGAGTCCGATCGACTGCGAGACGAAGCCGACGTCCTGCGCAAGCGCCGCCGCCTGCTCCAGCAGTTCAGGCTCGGCGGCCCCGGCGCCGTCCGTCGCGCCCACGCCGGCCGTACAGCCGGCGAGCGCGACGACGAGCGCCGCCGCGATCCCCCCGATGATGACGTGCTTCGATGCGCGCATATCGCCATCCTGCTGCAGCGTGCATGCCTGGCGTGGCATTCGTGCCCGACCTCACCGAATGGATGCGGCGATTCACGTCGGCGTTGTTAGGATGAGTTCCACGTCGCCGAGCGGCGTGCGCCGATGTAGTTCAATGGTAGAACTTCTGCTTCCCAAGCAGACAGCGCGGGTTCGATTCCCGTCATCGGCTCTGGATCGGCCTGATCACCGGCCGCGTAACCTCAGCGCCCGCTCGCGGCGACTTCTTCGGCGCTGCGCTGCACGCAGAACTCGTTGCCGTCGACGTCGCTCATCGTGACGTAGCCGGAGCCGTTCTCACGGCGCCGGTCGGCGACGACGGTCGCGCCCAGCTCCATGAGTCGCTCGACCTCGGCATCCCGCGTGGTGCCGACCGGTGAGAGGTCGAGGTGCATCCGGGGCGCGAACTCCTTGCCGTCGTCGACGGGTTGGATGTAGACCCGGATGGTCACCGGCTCAGTGAGGTAGACCGTCACGGGGTCGCCGGGGTTGTTCGGATCGTTCGGGTCCTCCTTCAGGTCGAGCAGCGCCTGCCAGAAGGCGCCGAGCGACTCATGGTCGCGGGCGGTGATGTTGATCGCGTCGATCTGCGAGGCCATTGCTCTCCTTCGTCGGTCGCCCCCGGCGTTCGGCGCGAGGTCACCCCGCCGACGTTACCCGCGGGGTGGGCCCGCTCACCAGCCATGCCGGCGCCGGAATGCACGACACGTGCACGTCGACCTCACCGCGCCGCCGGCCTCGCACGCTCGCCTCGGCGATCGCCCAGCCAGCCGCGGCGCCGGAACAGCACGTAGACGACGATGTCGATGGCGACCATCGCGATGCCCACCACGAGCCAGCCGAACTCCCACTGCACCAGCGGCAGGTTCTTGAAGTTCATCCCGTAGACGCCCGCGATCACCGTCGGGATCGCGAGGAGGGCGGCGAAGGCCGAGATCGTGCGCATGTCCTGGTTCTGCCGGGTGGAGACATTGCTCTCGTGACTCGAGACGACCGCGTCGAGGGCGGCGTGTTCGGCCGTGGCGAGCTTCGCCACTCCCGTCACGTCGTGCTCGAGGTGCGTGAAGAAGGCGCGCAGTGCGGGCTCGGACGCCATCATCGCCTCGAACTCGCCGCGATCGGCCGTGATCGCTTCGGCGAGCCCCGACACGGCCCGGTCGATCCGGCCGATGCGCTGCCGGAGGCGGTAGATGCGCCGATAGTCCTCGCGGATGCTGCTGTCGAACACCTCCTCCTCGACCTCTTCGAGCTCGCGTTCGACCCCGGCACCGAGCTCGACGAAGTCCTGCACGACGGCGTCGAGGATGCGGTAGACGCCCGAGATCGGCGAGGTCACCGGCACGAGGGCGTCGGCGAGCAGCAGCGCCTCGATATCGCGGAGCTCGTCCTCGGGTCCGTTCTGCACGACCAGGCACTCGTGGTCGTTGAAGATCAGCGCGATGTCGGTGTGCGTGGCCGGGTCGGCACCGCTCCGGTCCACGTCCCAGAGGTTGAGGTAGAGGTGGCCCGAGAGCCGCTCGAGCTTCGGAGCCTGACGCCCCTCGACCAGATCGGCGATGATCAGCGGGTGGATGCCGAACCGCTCCCTCAGCCGCTCGAGTTCGCCCGGATCCGGGTTGACGACCCGCACCCAGACGCCCGCGCCCGTGAGCATCTCAGGCATCATCGACCTCGTCTCTGCGTCCCGGTGCGCCGTCTCCGCGCCCGATGCGCCACCCTCACCGTAGGCGCGCGACGGTGTTCCGCACACGGGGTTGCCGTCGGCGCCCGAGCGGGCTAGCGATTTCCCACCGCCCTGTCGGCGGCGAACCGGTCGGTCGTCGCTCAGCTCGACAGCGCGGCACGCAAGGGGAGCGCGAGCGCCGACCTGGTCGAAGCGCTCGAGGCCCTCGCGGACACCTTCCGCTGACGGTCGCGACCGTCAGCGGGCGCGCCCGCGCGGGTCGGCGGGTTCGGTCGCGGCCGTCTCGATCTTCTGCACGAAGCGCCGCGGTGGGATGGCTCGGCCGAGGCACCCACGAGGTGGGCCCCCCAGCTCACACGAGACGGAACACGCGGATGATGACGAAGCCCGGCTCGGCCCGGGCGTACCCGACGAACTGGGACTCGGTGAGCCACTGCAGCTCGGGGTGGTCGGTGCG